>CALATC010000147.1 GCA_937891475.1 uncultured Granulicatella sp.
ATATCCTCTTCTTCAAATGATAAATGCCAAGGCTCTGTTCCTTCATTTTCTTTCATTTTTCTTAACGATTCAATCCATTGATCCACTTCTCTTACACGGAGAAATTCTCCATTAACTTTTAAAGATACAAAAGCATTTTCAATCGAACATTTCCCATGCACCCATTGATCAGGAGTAGCTTCTTTTCCAATCGTACTTCCATCAAACTCAAACGACAGTGTTGTACCTAGAAATAATTTTTCTTTAAAACGAACTTTATTTCTCATATAATTCCTCCCTATTCTTCACTTGTATCTTATCATTTTTCAATTTTATTCGCTATTAATATAGGCAAGATATTGCCATTCCACATTTACTATGCTAAACTATTGTTAAGTTATAAATTAACAACGGAGGTGTATCATGTTTTCAGCCAATCGCCTAAAAGAAATCCGCACGCAACAAGGATATTCTCAATCTTTTATCGCCAAACAATTAGAAATTAGCCGAGTCGCTTACCATCATTGGGAAAATGGAAAAACCATTCCAAATCAAAAAAATTTAATCGCATTAGCAGAAATTTTCAATGTAGAAACCAGTTATTTTGAATCGGAATATACTATTGTAACGAACTACTTACAACTACATTCGAACAATCAAAGAAAGGCAGAACACTATGTCGAACAATTACTTCATCAGCAACAAAGCCAAAAAATGCTCTATCCGATTACAGTATTAGCAGAAGTAAAACTTTCTGCCGGATTAGGAAAAGGAATTTTTGATGAATATGAAACAGAAATTGTCTACTCTCCAACAGAGCAACGAGGTTATGATATTGCTGCATGGATTCAGGGAGATTCAATGAGTCCAAGTTATCAAAATGGCGAGGTCGCTCTTATTCAAGCTAATGGATTTGACTATGATGGAGCTGTCTATGCTCTAACTTGGAACGAAGCAGTTTATATTAAGAAATTATATCGAGACGAACAAGGCTTTAGAATGGTTTCTTTAAATCCGAATTACCCAGAACAATTCATTCCTTATGAAGACAATCCACAAGTAGTTGGACTAGTTGTGAATCACTTTATGCCAGTATCTGCTTCCTAGAGGTGCAAAATGACCGTTATTGATTATGCAAGAGAACCGCATAGTGATATTGCCTTTATCGATATGAAATCCTTCTATGCTAGTGTAGAGTGTGTAGACCGTGGATTGAATCCATTAACAACTTGCCTTTGTGTTATGAGTCGTGCAGATAATGCTAATGGACTCATTCTTGCTTCTTCCCCTATTTTTAAAAAAATTTTTGGAAAAGCAAACGTCAGTCGCTCCTATGATTTACCATTTCATATTCAAACAAGAAAATTTAATCTAGCTGCGGCAAAAAGACAAGGATTACCTATCAATCGAAATTTTATACGTTATGTAGAAAACTGGGCACAAAAAACATTAATTGTCCCACCGAGAATGGATCGATACATTGAAATAAATATGGAGATTCAAAAGATTTTTCAAAGGTTTGCTGCACCGACAGATATTCTTCCTTATTCCATTGATGAAGCGTTTATTGATTTAACTTCTTCCTTGAATTATTTTATCTCGCATCATCAATTAACTAAAAAGGAAAAATTAGATGTCCTTTCCTCCAAAATCCAACAAGAAATATGGAAAAAAACAGGAATCATCTCAACTGTTGGAATGAGCAATGCAAATCCCCTGCTCGCTAAACTGGCTCTAGATAATGAAGCTAAAAAAACTAAAACAATGCGATCCAATTGGTCCTATGAAGATGTGGAAACAAAGGTATGGAATATTCCTTCCTTAACCGATTTCTGGGGAATTGGCAGTAGAACAGAAAAAAGATTACAGAAACTAGGCATTCATAGTATTAAAGAATTAGCTGAGAGTAATCCAGATGATTTACAAAAAGAATTTGGCATCATAGGAGTCCAGCTTTGGTTTCATGCCAATGGGGTTGACGAGAGTAATATCCATCAACCGTATAAAGTACACTCAAAAGGAATTGGTAATTCGCAGATTTTACCACGAGATTATATTCATCAAGAAGATGTAGAAGTTGTCTTATCAGAAATGGCGGAACAAGTAGCCATTCGCTTAAGAAGACGACATAAAAAAACAAAACTCATTTCTATTTATATTGGTTTTTCAAAATATGAAATGAAATCCTCGCTTCATTGCCAAGAAGCCATTGAACCAAGTAATCAAACAGCCATCTTAACAAAGGCTGTCTTACAATTATTTCGCAAAAAATATCATAGCGGTGCTGTCCGCCAAATTGGAGTACGCTATAGTGACTTAGTAGATGATAAATATTCCATCATTTCATTATTCGATGATCCCATCCTCATGGAAAAAGAAGAAAAATTACAACAAGCCATTGATGGCATTCGAGATGAATTTGGATTTTTATCGATTCAAAAAGGAACTTCCCTGTTAGAAAGTTCGAGAAATATTGCTCGTAGCAAACTCATTGGAGGACATTCTGCTGGAGGATTGGAGGGATTAAAATGATTGATCGTTCTTATTTACCCTTTCGTTCTGCTCGCTTATATCAAGATCGAAAAATGACAAAGTGGATGGGATTTTTCCTTTCTGAACATACAAGTGCATTAGAAGATGATGCAATTCCTATCCCTACTCATTCGCAACTCAATTTAGAAGAAAAATATTTATTATTAGGGCAATTACATTTATATGCTTTAAAAGCTCATATTTCTATTATTGAAAAAAAGCAACTATTGCACTATACAGGTACATTAGAAAACCTCACTGCTACGGAATGTTTATTAAAACTCAGTAAAGGCTATCAAAGAATTTTTATTGAGAACATCGTTTCTATTCAACAAGTAGAGGAGGAACAGTATGAATCAGCAAGATTATTATCGTAATGAACTTCAAATGAATTATTTTAGTGAAGAGTACCATCGTTTTGAAGAAGATTTTTATCGCTATTCTTCTCTAACGATTCCTCTGACTTTTTTAATCGATGATGTATTATTATCCATGGCAAAATCGAATCGTCCTTACTTTAAGCTGAATGGAAAAAATTCATTGGATCATCAGGATCATTATTTTCTTTTTACGATTGAAGAAGAAGCGACTCAACCATCGATTCGACTCTATCGCTACTGTTGCGTTACGCATTCACTAGAACAATTAAAGACACAGTATCTCTCACAACAACAAAAACAGCTCTCTCCTAATTAGGAAAGAGCTGTTTTTATTATAGACGAACCATAGTAGCACACACCATGAAACCGTAGGTTTGCTGCCGTCCGACTGCTACTATACTAGGAAGTCATCCCATCATTTATCCGTTCCTTCATCATATGAATGAAACAAAAAAATGACTTCCATAGTAGCTCTAGTGATAGAATCTGTATGACAGATTCTATCACCGGAAAATTTGAGACCTAGGCTCAAATTTTAGGCATGAGACCGCAGGGCTGCTGCCGTCCGCACGCTACTATACTAGGAAGTCATTTAAATAATTATTCTTCTTCGCCGTTAAGCGCTTCTGGATAAAATTCGCGCACAATTGTCGCACAACGATGACATAATGTTGGAGCATCTTCTAATGTTCCGACTTCTACTTTCACCGCACGACAACGTTGACAAGTTTCCCCTTTTGCATGTTCAACAACAACTGAAACACCTTCACCTTGAACCGCATTTTCAGGAGCTGCTGTTCCTACAGGAGCAACTTCTAATTGACTAACAATGAATAATTGAGCAACATCAGTTTGTAAACTGTCTAATAAATCAGCCACTTCTTGAGTTGGATATAGCGTAACTTTTGCTTCAAAGTTTTTACCAATTAATTTTTCATTACGTGCTTCTTCTAATGCTTTAAGAGCTGTATTACGAACTTTAAAGAATTCAGCCCAACGAGCTAAAATAGCTTCTTCGCCTTCATAATGAGTTACTTCAGGGAATTCTGCTAATTGAACATAAGCTTCCTCTTCTTTTAAGTATTTCCATACTTCTTCTGTTGTATGCACTAAAATTGGACTCAATAATTTTGTTAATTTCACTAAGATATCATACAATACTGTTTGCATTGCACGACGTTCAAAGCCATTTTCTTGATCAATATACACAACATCTTTAGCAAAGTCTAAATAGAATTGTGATAAATCAACTGTACAGAAGTTAATAACCCCTTGGTAAACTGTTGAGAATTGATAGTTATCATATGCTTTACGAATATTATCTACTAATTGATTGAATCGTACTAACATATATTGATCCACTGTACGTAAATCTTCAAATGCTACTGCGTGAGCTTTAGGATCAAAATCAGTTGTATTAGCTAACATAAATCTCATTGTATTACGGATTTTACGGTAAACTTCTGAAACTTGGTTTAAGATATCATCACTAATACGAACGTCTGACTCATAGTCCACAGAACTTACCCATAAACGAATAATATCTGCCCCTTTAGTCTTCATTTCTTTAGCTGGAGAAATAACGTTTCCTAGTGATTTACTCATTTTTTTCCCTTCTCCATCCATTACGAATCCTTGAGAAAGAACTGCTTTATAAGGTGCTTTTTTATGAACTGCTACACTTGTTGTTAAACTTGAGTTAAACCATCCACGATATTGGTCACTACCTTCTAAATACATATCCGCTGGGAATGATAATTCTTCACGAGTTCCTAAAACTCCAGCATGAGAACTACCTGAGTCGAACCATACATCCATGATATCTAACTCTTTTGTAAAGATACCATTTGGAGAATCTGGATGAGTGAAGCCTTCTGGTAATAAGTCTTTTGCATCCCATTCAAACCATACATCTGAACCATGTTTTTCAAAAATTTGAGCAACATGTTCTGTTGTTTCTGGGGTAATAATTGGTTCACCATTTTCAGCATAAAATACAGGTAACGGAACTCCCCATACACGTTGACGAGAAATTACCCAGTCTCCACGGTCACGAACCATGTTGTAAATACGAACTTGACCTGAAGGGTGATACCATTTAACCTCGTTTTCAATCACATCTAAGATTTCTTGACGGAATGCATCAATTGAAGCAAACCATTGAGGTGTCGCACGGAAAATAACTGGTTTTTTCGTACGCCAGTCATGTGGATAGCTGTGTACAAAGTAACTTAAGTTTAATAGTGCACCTTTTTCAGCTAATAAATCTGTAATCACTTTATTCGCATCTGCATAGAACATACCTTCAAATCCAGGCGCTTCATCTGTATAACAACCTTGGCTGTCTACTGGAGATAATACTGCTAAATTATATTTACGAGAATAATAGAAGTCGTCTTCCCCGTGTCCAGGAGCTGTATGTACTAAACCAGTACCCGCATCTAATGTTACATAATCTCCATTCATTACTAATGATTCACGTTCATAGAATGGATGCCAAGCAGTCATATATTCTAATGCGCTACCTGGAAATTCTTGTAAAATTTCTACATTTTCCCATGATAATGTAGCTGTTAATGATTCTACTAAATCTTTAGCAACAACAAATGTACCAGTAGAAGTTTTCACTTGTGCATAGACATAATCTGGATGAACAAAAATTCCTAAGTTTGCAGGAAGTGTCCATGGAGTTGTTGTCCAAATAACAAATGAAGTATCTTCACCCAATAAGCCTTTTCCATCTTTTACTTTGAATGCTACATAAATAGAAGCACTTTCTACATCTTTATATTCGATTTCTGCTTCAGCTAATGAAGATTCACTTGATGGAGACCAGTAAATTGGTTTTAATCCTTTATAAATATAGCCGTTTTCAGCCATTTTACCAAATACACGAATTTGTTCTGCTTCAAATTCAGGTTTTAATGTTACATATGGATTATCCCATGTACCAGTTACACCTAAACGTTTGAACACTGTTCTTTGATTGTCGATTTGACGCCAAGCATATTCTGCACATAATTTACGGAATTCTGCTACTGACATTTTTTTACGATCGACACCTTCAGCATTTGCTAAAGCTTGTTCAATTGGTAAACCGTGAGTATCCCAACCAGGAACAAATGGTGCACGGAATCCGCTCATTGATTTACTACGAACGATAAAGTCTTTTGAAATTTTATTTAATGCATGTCCCATATGAACATCCCCATTTGCATATGGAGGGCCATCATGTAATACGAAAGAAGGTTTACCTTCATTTTTTAACTGACGTTGCGCATAAAGGTTTGCTTCTTCCCATTCTTGTTGATAATCTAATTCTTTTGTAGGTAAATTCCCACGCATTGGAAATTCTGTTTTTCCAATTTGCAATGTTTCTTTCATTTTCATTGCATTTCCTCCTTTGTCTATAAAATAAAAAATCCCCTGCAAAAGCAGGGGCGAAAGTTTCGCGGTACCACCCAAATTCTTGAAAAGTATTCACTACTTTTCAACTTGGTAAATTGTTAACGCTATTTAGGCGATATTTCTTACTATTATTTCGGAAATATATCTCAGAGATGATTCTCTATCTTTGAGGGACATGCTAATCTTTCACCACTCATTAGCTCGCTCATTGTATCAAAAATAGAACGTTCTCTTCTACGAATATCAAAATAATACGCTATTTTTATTAAAAATGCAAGT
>CALATC010000148.1 GCA_937891475.1 uncultured Granulicatella sp.
CTTTCCATTATGTTTGCCACTCATATGGACGAAGTAGGATTTATTGTTTCTTCGATTAATGAGAGGGGCTATGTGTCGATTCAACCTGTAGGAAATATGTGGGCGCATACGTTATTACAACAATTAGTGACCATTACAACGACTGATGGTCGACAATGGACAGGAATTATTGGGGGACCTCAAACGCATGCGATTTCTCCAGATGCACGAAAAAAAGTGGTTGCTATGGAAGATTTATTTGTCGATTTGGGTGTTGAGAGTCGTGAGTCTATTCAAGAAATGGGCATTGAAGTAGGAGATGTTGTGAGTCTAGTGAGTACTTGCCAAACGATTGGTTTGAATCAGGAATATATGATTGGAAAAGCTCTTGATAACCGAGTGAGTGTTTCTTTAGGAATTTGGCTCATGCAAGCTTTAGAGCATCAAAATCTATCTAAAAGAGTGACATTAGCAACAACAATTCAAGAAGAAGTTGGATTAAGGGGTGCACGTACGACAGCTTTCCAAGAAAAACCTTTAGTGGCTTTTGCGGTTGATACAACATTAGCAGGAGATACTCCAGCCAATCAAAATCATACAAAACTAGGAAAAGGCGTCTCGCTTACTGCCATTGATAATATGACAGTGACGAATCGTGGTTTGCTTATTTATTTGGAAAATCTTTGTAAGGAACATCAAATTCCTTATCAAATTGGTTGTTTTACAAAGGGTGGAACAGATGCGGGAAATATTTATAAGTCTGAAACGGGAATTTTAGCGACAACTTTATCAATTCCAATTCGTTATATGCATACGCATCAAAGTATTGTGCATTTAGGAGATGTTGAAGCAACGCTTCGATTAATGTGTGCGATTTGCGAAGATTTAACGATGGAAAAATACCATCAAATACTAGAATACAATTATCAATATGGAATGGAGGAGTGATTATGTGGGGAATGATTGCCACTTGGAGAATGGCGCTAGAAGGAGTCCAAGAGGCTGTGCAGATATTAGAACAACAGGCATCTTCTGGAGATGCGATTGAATTAGCGATTAAAGCAGTTGAAGATTTTCCCTATTATAAATCAGTTGGTTATGGAGGACTTCCTAATGAAGTGATGGAAGTGGAATTAGATGCAGCCTATATGGATGGAACAACTCTAGATTTTGGAGCAGTATGTGCCATTCAAGATGTGGCGAATCCAATTTCAGTGGCTCGTCAATTGAGCTTACAATCGGTGAATAATGTATTAGTTGGAATTGGAGCTCAAGCTTATGCACAAAAGCAGGGGTTTGAACGGAAAAATATGTTAACCGATCGCGCGAAAATTCATTATCATAATCGAGTTAAAGATTTACAAACGGAATCCTTAGCACCGTATGCAGGTCATGACACCGTTGGGATGGTTAGCTTAGATACAACTGGAAAAATGGTTGCCGGAACTTCTACCAGTGGACTGTTTATGAAAAAAAGAGGACGTGTAGGAGATTCTCCATTTATTGGTTCTGGCTTATATGTGGATAGCGCAGTTGGTGGGGCAACTGCTACAGGTTTAGGGGAAGATTTGATGAAGGGAATTATTTCCTACGAAATTGTTCGATTAATGGAACAAGGAATGCATCCTCAAGAAGCGTGTGAAACAGCAGTGAAGAATTTATCTCAAAAATTAATCCAACGAAGAGGAAATGCGGGGGATTTATCAGTTGTTGCGATGAATCACAAAGGAGAATGGGGAGCAGCAACAAATATTGCCAATTTCTCTTTTGTAGTAGCAACTGAAAAAGAATCCTTAACGGTTTACCGAGTACATCCACAAGAAGATGGCACAATGCTTCATGAAAAAGCCACTCAAGAATGGTTGGATGAGTATTTAAGAGAACGGATGAAACCACTCGAGGTGAAATAAATGGGAATAAGAGAGGATTTAGTCAAAGCCTTGGAAGACATCCAACCTGAATTGCACAAAGCTATCGAGCGATTAGTCGCCATTGAAAGTGTTCGGGGAGAATCATTACCAGAAGCTCCTTATGGAGAAGGCCCAAAACAAGCTTTATTGGAAGTATTAGCACTTGCTGAAGAATTAGGCTTTGAAACGAAAAATTTAGACAATAAAATTGGCTATGCACAATATGGAGATACTCGAGAAGATGGGGAATATTATGGCATTTTTGGACATGTCGATGTCATGCCATTAGGAACAGGATGGGAAAGTCCAGCGTTAAAAGCAACGAAGCGAGATGGGAAAATTTTTGGACGTGGCGTGTTAGATAATAAAGGACCGATTTTGTCGAATTTATTTGCCTTATATGTATTGAAGGAAAAGGGAATTCAATTTGAGCGTCCAATTCGAATTGTATTTGGAACAAATGAGGAAACGGGATTTGGCTGTGTAAAACATTATTTAACAAAAGAACAACCTCCTACTTTTGGATGGACTCCAGACTGTAAATGGCCAGTAGTTTATGGAGAAAGAGGACGATTGAAAGTTCGATTGAGTACTTCTTTAGAACAGATTTCAGAATTATATGATTTTACCAATCAGTACTTACTTCATACAACTCATCAAGGAGTAGAATTAGGAATTAACTATTCCGATGAAGATTTTGGGATGATGCAATTAAGAGGATATACAATTGGAATAGAGGAAGAAAGACACTTTGTGGAGTGGACGATGAGTTATCCAGCTTCTGTGACCAAAGAACAATTATTATCGGATATTCGAAAACATATTCCAGAAGGAAGCCGGTTAGAAGAAATGAATTCATGGAAGCCAGTTTTGTACGATAAAGATTCGATTTATGTGCAAACTTTACAAAAAGTCTATCAAGAAGTTGTCGATGGCAATGCAACGCCTGTTACGACAACGGGTGGAACTTATGCGAAAATTATTCCAAATATAATTGCATATGGACCAAGTTTTCCAGGGCAAAGAGATATCGCTCATCTTCCAAATGAGTGGATAGGAATCGAAGATTTAAAAGTGAATACTATTATTTATGGATTAGCATTGTATGAATTAAGTTTCATAACAAAATAATGAGAAGGAGGGAAAGGATGACAACTTTAGAAATTTGTGCAGGAGGCATTGAGGACTGTATTAATGCCCAAGCTGCAGGAGCCAATCGCATTGAATTAAATAGTGCGTTACATTTAGGAGGATTAAGTCCTTCATTAGCTGTTTTAACGCAGGCTGTTAAAAAAATCGATATTCCTATTGTTTGTATGGTTCGACCAAGGGGAGCTGGTTTTTGTTATAACGAATTGGAAAAAGAAGTAATGTTTGAAGATGCGAAAATTTTCTTAGAAGCAGGAGCAAAAGGCTTAGCTTTTGGTTTTTTAACTCCAGAAGGGGACATGGATTGGGATGCTACAAAGAAAATGATTGAGCTATGTAAAACCTATAATGCCGACAGCGTAGTTCATCGTGCCTTTGATTGTGTGAAAAATCCTGAAGAAACACTTGAAACATTAATCGAATTAGGATGCACTCGCATTTTAACAAGTGGACAAGGAAAAAATATTATGTCTGGCTTGGAAAATTTAGCGAAATGGCAAAAACAATATGGAAAGCAAATCGAATTTTTAGGAGGATGTGGCGTTTCTCTTGCTAATCTAACAGAAATTCTAGAAAAAACAGGATTAGAACAACTTCATGGAAGTTTTAAATCTTGGGCAGTGGATCCAACGACAACGAATGGAGAA
Organism: uncultured Granulicatella sp.; assembly: GCA_937891475.1. Next base: position 3,686 of record CALATC010000148.1, read on the forward strand.
GTTTCTTATCGCTATTCTGATAGCGGAGACTATGATTTGTGTCATTTAGAAAGTATGAAAGAAGCAGTTACTATTTTAAAATAAAGGGGACTTTACAATGGGAAAACGAATTTTAAACTGTGTGGCAAGTGATTTTAGAAAATTTTCAGCAGAAGAATTAAAATTAGCCATTCAGGCAGGTGAGGGTAGAACGGTATGTTGTGAAATGGCGATTCATCATCGCCCGATTATTCCTGAATTAACACATGCGGAAATCGCCAGTGCATTCGGGGGAGACTTAATGCTTTTAAATGGATTTGATTGTTTAAATCCAAAACTATACGGAGTAGAAGGCAGTGCCAATCCAATTGAACGATTAAAAGAATTATGCGGACGTCCTATTGGTGCTAACTTAGAACCAGT
>CALATC010000149.1 GCA_937891475.1 uncultured Granulicatella sp.
GAAAATCTATTTCGAACGTGATTCAATTCAATACTTACAAAAAATGAAAAATGTAGAACGTGTAATGATTGTAACAGACCAACAAATGGTTAACTTAGGATTCTTACAACGTGTCATTGAACAATTAGAATTACGTCCTAACAAAGTTATTTACGAAGTATTTTCAGATGTTGAACCAGATCCAGATATCACAACAGTTAACCGTGGTGCTGAAATTATGAAATCATTCGAGCCAGATACAATCGTAGCTCTTGGTGGTGGTTCTGTAATGGATGCTGCTAAAGTAATGTGGATGTTCTACGAACAACCTCAAATTGACTTCCGTGATTTAGTTCAAAAATTCATGGATATTCGTAAACGTGCATTCAAATTCCCTGAATTAGGTGAAAAAGCTAAATATGTTGGTATCCCAACAACTTCAGGTACAGGTTCTGAAGTAACTCCATTTGCCGTTATTTCTGATAAAGCAAATAACCGTAAATATCCTTTAGCAGACTACTCATTAACTCCAACAATTGCGATTGTTGACCCAGCTTTAGTAATGACTGTTCCAGGATTTGTTACTGCAGACACAGGTATGGACGTGTTAACTCACGCAGTTGAAGCATATACTTCAACATTAGCGAATGACTATACTGATGGTTTAGCATTACAAGCAATCAAATTAGTATTTGAAAACTTAGAAAGTTCAGTTAAAAACGGAGACTTCGTTTCAAGAGAAAAAATGCATAATGCTTCTACAATGGCTGGTATGGCATTTGCCAATGCATTCCTTGGAATGTCTCACTCAATGGCTCACAAAATTGGTGGATTCTTCCATACAGTACACGGACGTACAAATGCAATCTTACTTCCATATGTTATCCGTTACAATGGTACACGCCCAGCTAAAACTTCTACATGGCCTAAATACAACTACTACCGTGCTGATGAAAAATTCCAAGACATTGCTAGAATGTTAGGATTACCTTCATCAACTCCTGAAGAAGCAGTAGATGCATTAGCAAAAGCTGTTTATGAATTAGGAGAACGTGTAGGAATTGAAATGAACTTCAAAGCTCAAGGTGTAGATGAAAAAGAATGGAAAGAAACAATCCACGAAATCGCATTATTAGCATATGAAGATCAATGTTCACCAGCAAACCCTCGTTTACCAATGGTTGCTCACATGGAAGAAATTCTTGCAGATGCATACTATGGTTATGCAGCTCGTCCAGGACGTTTAAAATAATAGAATAGATTTTTTGAAGCGTAGTAGTCATTGACTATTACGCTTTTTTCTTTATATAAAATTTTACTGTTAGTGTGAGGAGTAGTACAGATGTTTAGTTTATTTTAATACAGTTTTATGGTATACTATTGAAGAAATTAAAGGTAATTTTATACTTTTATTAAGTTGTTAGTGAGGTTTAAAGGAGGAAACAATATGACCCCTAATAAAGAGGATTATATCAAAGCGATTTATAAATTAGGTGGCAATCATGAAATAGTTTCTAATAAGTCAATCACTAATATGCTTCAAATATCTGCAGCTTCTACCACAGAAATGCTAAATAAATTAGTATCAGAAGATTATGTAGATTATGTTCGATATAAAGGAGCAAGACTGACAGAAAAAGGGATTTTGTTTGCTGAACGATTAATACGTACACATAAAATATGGGAAGTTTTTTTAGTACAATCATTAGGTTTTTCACCAGATGAAGTACATGCTCAGGCAGAAGTACTTGAACATGCTTCTTCGCCTGAATTGATTAATCGATTAGTAGATTTTCTGGACGATCCAACACATTGTCCACATGGAGAAATTATCCCTACGATACATGAATCCTAAACAATGCATGAAATAAATGCTGATTTGGAGGGGAAAATATGTCAACGAAACATCAACGAATAATTGAATACATTGAATCTTTACCAGTTGGCGAAAAGATTTCCGTTCGTACGATTGCGAAAAATATGCAATTAAGTGAAGGTACAGCATATCGAGCTATAAAGGCTGCTGAAAATCTTGGAGTTGTTTCAACGATTGAACGAGTTGGAACCATTCGAATTGAGCGTAAATCAAAAGATAATTTTGAGAAACTTTCATTCGGTGAAATTGTTAAAATTATTGAAGGTGAAGTTTATGGTGGTTCTAAAGGTTTAGACAAAATCCTAAATCGTTTTGTCATTGGTGCGATGACAGAAGATGCAATGACACGTTATATTCATCCAGAATCATTAGTAATTATTGGGAATCGTAAAGAGGCTCAATTATTAGCTTTAGAACAGGGAGCAGCAGTACTCATTACTGGAGGATTTACTGCTTCTGATGAATTAATTCGCAGAGCAGATGAATTAGCGATACCAGTTATAGGAACAACTTATGATACCTTTACGGTTGCATCACTTATTAACCGTGCAATGACTGATCAATTAATTAAGAAAAAAATTATGATTGTTTCAGATATTTTTACGGAATTTTCTTATACTCATTATTTAATGATTGATGATACTGTTGAAGATTATCGAAAATTGAATCAAGAAACCGAAAATTCAAGGTTTCCTGTGGTGAATCATTCGAATCGTCTTGTAGGTGTTGTCACTGCAAAGGATGTCATTGGAAAAAGTGATCACATAGTTATCGAAAGAGTAATGACGAAAAATCCAAGCGTGACTAAATTACATGCTAGTGTTGCTAGTGTTGCGCATTCGATGATTTGGAATGGATTAGAAATGCTGCCTGTTGTTCAAGATAATATGGAATTATTAGGCATTATTTCTAGGCAAGATGTTATGAAGGCTATGCAACTAGCTCAACGTCAACCACAAGTAGGGAATACGTTTGAAGATGATGTTGCAGAGAGTTTAAATGTACTTGATATGGATGCTCAACAAGCGAAATTCGAATTTACAGTAACTCCACAAATGACAAATAATTTAGGAATGTTATCTTTTGGAGTTCTATGTGAAGTTGTGAGTGTAGCATCTAAAGAATTTATTTCTCGTAGTCAAAGAAGAAATGCCGTTATTGAGCAGTTAGATT
>CALATC010000150.1 GCA_937891475.1 uncultured Granulicatella sp.
GCTGCTGCAATTACTTGGTGCATATCATAATAACGATATTGACCTAAACGTCCTCCAAAAATTACTTGAGGTACTGTTTGAGCTAGCTTTTTATATTTAGCATATAAATCATTATTTTGTTGATTATTAACTGGATAATAAGGTTCTTGACCTTTTTCCCAATCTGATGGGTATTCTTTTGTAATCACTGTCTTCTCTTGTGTTCCAAACTCAAAATGTTTATGTTCAATAATACGAGTATATGGAGTTTCACGATCCGTATAATTTACAACCGCATTTCCTTGGAAGTTTTCTGTGTCTAGCACTTCTGTTTCAAAGCGTAAACTACGATATTCTAAAGTTCCCAATTCATAATTGAAGAACTCATCAATCATTCCTGTGAAAATGATTTTAGTGCCACTTTGTAAATACTCTTCTTTTTTCTCAAAGAAATCGACATTTAATTCCACTTCTATATTTTCATGATTAAACATATTTTCAACCATTTGAGTATATCCACCAATTGGAATTCCTTGATACGTATCATTGAAATAATTATTGTCATACGTATATCGAACAGGTAATCGACGAATAATAAAAGCTGGTAATTCTGTTGCAGAACGTCCCCATTGCTTTTCCGTATAACCTTTAATCAACTTGTAATAGACATCTTCCCCTACTAAAGAGATTGCTTGTTCTTCCAAGTTCTCAGGAGTTTTCCCTTTTAATACTGCTCGTTGTTCCTCAATTTTAGCAGCAGCTTCTTGCGGAGTCACAACTCCCCATAACTTATTAAAAGTATTCATATTAAATGGTAAATTATAGATTTCACCATTAAAATTCGCAACAGGTGTATTTGTATAACGATTAAATGTCGCAAATTGATGTACATAATCCCAAATTCTTTTATCACTTGTATGGAAAATATGCGCCCCATATTCATGAACTTGAATCCCTTCCACTTCTTTTGTATAAATGTTTCCTGCAATATGCGAACGTTTTTCAATTACTTTTACTTTAAATCCTCGATTAGCAGCTTCACGTGCAAAAGTTGCGCCAAACAACCCTGCCCCAACTACTAAATAATCATATGCCATTTATTTATTCTCCTTATATATTTATTAACAGTATTGTAACATAGATGTATGAAGTTAGCACCTTGACACATCTTCCTAATGTATATAAAATATTAAATGTATAAAAAGGAGGAAATTATGATAAAAAAATTATTATTATCAGCGTTATTTCTAACAACAGCATTATTTAGCGGTTTAAATAGTTCAATTTACGCACAAGCGGCTAATACTGTTGAATTAGAAACATTAAATCAAAGCCAAGTAAAAAACATTATCCAAGTAAATTCTGAAAATGAATTACCTAAAGATGGTACTACTTATACTCTTGTGTATTCAAAACAACACTGTAAATTACCAGATGAACCAGAAAAACAAGTGAAGCAACACAAAAGAAAACAACTGAAAGTACCCCACAAACAACAACACTTACAACTGTTTTGAAAGCTCAAGCAAAACAATCATTGCCACAAACTGGGACACAAAAATCAATAGCAGTTGTTTTAACTGCTGGAGTATTAGTTGGTTTAGCATTTCTTATGATTAAATACCATAAGAAAAAAGTATGGATGGTATTACTGATTACAGCTTCTGTAACATCTCTTTATAATTTAAGAAATGTTATGGCACAAAATGAAACAAAAGTAACAACAATTCCAGTTACTACATTTGTACCAACTTCAGACCACTGTCTATATGGATATATCATTATTCCTAAAAATAGTGAAACTACTAAATTCGAAACAAGTAAAGGTGAACCTTTAGTTTTCGAGAAACCTGAATTCGAAGGCGGAGTACCTGGAATGCCTGAAGTGCATGAAAAATCCGAATTCAACGGTGGAACTCCTGGTATGCCAGAGGTGTATGATAAACCTGAATTTAAAGGTGGAGTTCCTGGTATGCCTGAAGTGTATGATAAACATGAATTCAACGGTGGAGTAGTTCCAAATGAAGCACCAATTCATGACAAGCCTTCAATTGAAACTACTGTGGAAGAACCAATTTTTGAATCTTCTTCAGTTGAAACTACTACTACTGCAGGTACTTCAACTGAACCTGAAGCCGAACCTGAACCTACTACAACGACTGAAACTGAACCCACTACTTATACTGGTTCATAATTAAAACAACAAATCAAAATCCCCAACGATAGAGCTTGTCTCCAATCGTTGGGGATTTTCTAATTAAATCCAACTATTTTTTGAGTCACTGTATAAATCAAATTCGACATTTGTCTAGCAGGTTCATTGTCGTTCATCGCAATTTTACTAATTATATTTTTACGAATTTCTTTATAAACTGTCGTATTGGTTTCTTTTAATTTTTCCAATAAAACTTTCTTTTTCTCTTGATGTACCTGTGTGCCTGCTTTATTTAATAAGGCACAAGAAATCAATGTTGTAATTTCTAAATGATTTAATAAATAGTCATTTAAAACTTTTGGAAATTCCCAATCACTATGATAAGCTTCCATCAATAATTGATTCACTCTAATTTGTTGATCAATTCTGCGAATCATCACTTGTTCATTAACGGATTGATCTTCTCGTCCGATAAAGTAACGGTAAAAATCAACATTGATATAATACAATTTCTTACAATACTGTAGTGGAATAAATACAAATAAATTATCGACATAAAAAGTATGCTCTGGTAATTGTAATTTTGATTGTTTTAAAATATCTAGTCGATACATTAAGGAATGCATCATCATATACTTTCCTTTTCGAAGCGGCTTTGCATCATCCCAAGTGAACACTTTGTTTTCGGGGAATGATGATTGATATCTCATAATTTTCTTTCTTCGAGCTTGTTCTTTTTCATAAACAAAGTTTGTAATAACTACATCAACTTCTTCTTGCGTTTCTTCTAATTTTTGTAGATGCTCTAAAATTTTTAAATAAGCACGGACATCGACCCAATCATCACTATCTACTACTTTAAAATATTTCCCAGTTGCGTGTTGCATGCCTGTATTGACAGCACCACCATGTCCTTTATTTTCTTGAGAAATTGCACGGACAATGCCTGGATATTGTTGTTCAAACTTTTCTGCTATATTTTGTGTATTATCACTTGAACCATCATTAATAATTAAGACCTCTACTTGGTCTCCACCAGTCACTAATGATTGGATACAGTAATGCATATATTCTTGTGAATTATAACAAGGAACTGCTATTGTTAGTAATTTCATTTCTAAGTCCTTTCGGGTTCTATTTCTTTTATCTATTCTACCATTTTTTATATCCTTTTTGTCAATAAAATATACATTTTATTTCTAATCTGCACTTTTCTCTTTATCAAACACAAAAAAACTCTTTCTTTCCTACTTTCATAGAAAAGAAAGAGTCTCATTTTATAGTAAAGCTTCAACAATTGGAAGATAATCTTTTTCTTCTAACTTTTGAATCATAATAATGCCATCTCCTAATGGAACTAGAGTGGATTTCAACGCTTCATCTTTTTGAACAAAGTCTAAAAATAAGTTTAGACGACGATGAATTTTTCGAACTTTTCGTGGGATTTCACTCTCATCTTGTAAAATTGTTCCACCTTGGAAAATATCATCAACAACCAATACCCCACCTGTTTTTAATACTCGCATACAATGAGGGAAAAATTCAATATATTTCGCTTTTGCACTATCCATAAAAATAAAGTCGTATTGTTGCTCTAATGTTGGTAATACATGTGCTGCATCCCCTTCAATTTGAGTCACAATGTCATCAATGCCTAATTTTTTAAAATTCTCTTTTGCTCTTGAATACATTAATTCATATCGGTCAATCGTTGTTACAGAACCGCCTTTTGGTACATATTGCGCCATTAAACTAGCAGAAAAACCTATAGCAGTTCCAATTTCTAAAATTTGAGTTGGACGATATAGTCCTAATAAGAAATCTAAATATACCGCTGTTTCATGAGGAATAATTGGAATTCCTAAATCATTCGCCATTTGTTCTAACTCTCCTAATTTACCAGGAAAGAAACGTTGACTTTTTCTCATATATTCGACCACTTCAGGTTTAACGACTGGTCGAAACATCATTTCATTTAACATACTT
>CALATC010000151.1 GCA_937891475.1 uncultured Granulicatella sp.
GACAAACTCGTTCACGTTCTCGTCCTCATGTTTGATTTTAACTGGAACACCAATTTGATAGCCTGTAAACGTATCGACAATGTACTTCGCATAATTAAACACCAATCTATTGTCGGGTTTCCAGCTATCTTTTTTCGGCATTTTTAAGACTTCATGTTGTGAAAGGTACATATCCTCACTCTCAACATAATTCTTAACTAGCTTACTCATGTGAAGCCTAATTGCTTCAGTTACGATTTCTTCAGTCACTACATCGCTTGTTGTCGTAATGACTTTCCGTTTATTAACAAAAACTTTTGCCAATTTTTAAAAACCTCCTTTAAATAGTTTGATGTTTGATTTATATATTCTGTCTTGCAAAGCGTATCTAATCGCATCGATGCAGTGGTTATAGCTATCTACTGGCTCATTGATGTACTCATTTGTCTTTCTGTCTTTCTTCCAAGTGTAATTTTCAAGTTCTTCAATCAGCTTCACACATCTTTCATCAACGATCCAATCGTACTGTAAGAGATACTGAATACCTTGCATGACTGACCCAGGACCTTTCTGCACATCAACAACCCTAGGAATACCAAGATTTCGCAATTCTTGATTAGATTTCTTTTCAGCGCTATCTGCTCGTATCTGCTCTTTGGCATACCCGAGAGCCTTGATACTTTCAGCAATCTTGTCATTCGTCAATCCCTTTTTTACAAACTCCTCAACAGCGTATAAGCGCTTGTTAGCATCGTCTACCCTTACATGAAGCAAGGCTGACGGGTCATTGATAAAACCGTAGTCAAGACCAAAAAAAGCTGGCAAGTGCGCCAACTCGTCTTTATTAAGCAATCGTTTTTCATACTTAGGGAATACTAATTTATCAAGTGTCGCAAACTCACCTAAAGCATAAATCTTGTAGTACGCTTCGTTTCTGTTGGCTAGTTCCTCGATATTCTCTTTAGTTAAGTCGTCCAAGAAACGATTATCTTTATACGTCGTTTGATAAACCACTGTATTCTTAGGACTCCTCACGAAAAAAGCATTATATACCCAGTTAGCTTTGGATACCGGGTTAAACATCAAATAGATTTGTTTTTGTTTATGCACTTTATCCCTTAAACGCAACGTTAGCTGTGTGTAATCATCAAGGGTAAACTCAGACGCTTCTTCCATTACCACGTCGGAAATGCCTTTGATAGACTTAATTTTCTCTGGGTTATCCATCCCTTTGAAAATCAACTCCGCCCCATTCGGCAATTCAATACGAAAGGCACTCATGTTAACCTTGCACAAATTAAGTATCCCAAAATAAGATAATGTCGCTTGAACATCCGCAAACACTGAGTCACGTACCGTAGAAGCAACCTTACGCAGCACTAATATTTTTCGTGGTTTGTTCCATGACTTGAGCGCTTTAAGAATTATCTTTTGAAACACTCCATGGCTTTTACCAGACGAAGCCCCTCCGTAATGCACCTCTGTGAAGGTGTCGTAGTCAAATAGATGTTCGTAGATATGCTTATTAAAAACACGATTAGGACGATCGATGATGATGTTGATTTTCGGATTAGTCTTCGTCGTCATCCCAATCCCCTACTTTGATGTCGATATTCTTTTGAGTGATTTCTTGCCTATCCACGAACAAACCGTAACGCTTGCCAAGGTCAACCGCTGCACTCTTTCTCGTGGACACATTCGGTTTAGCATCCATGACTTTTTGATATCCGTCACCGTCAAGAACCAATAAAGGCTCTGTGATTTCACCACGCATGACTGCCGTTAAAAACTCAAGCACTTCTTGCTGGTCTGCGACACGTTCGGACTTTAACTTTTCTAGTTGTTCATCTATATATGCTTTTATGATAGCTTTTGATAGCAAGCGACTTCCATTCACTTGAGCAACTTTATCTCGTTTTACGTTTGGATAAGCCTTTTTATAAGCCTGAGTAGCATTCAAGCTGATGATGTACTCATCGGCAAATTTCTGTTGTTTTTCGGTCATCCCATTTTCCATCACCTCATTTCATTGCATACAAAAACCCCTCAAGCTGTAGGACTTGAGAGGAAAAAAATAATAAAGAAGTTTAAACCATGAGAAAAAAAATATCTCTTTTTACATCTTTTCACATCATAACTATATCATAGATCCATTAGTACTACTCGGTACAGAGTCATCTTTTTTAGTACATCTTTCGATTTTTTTAACAGCTTCATCATGCAGCATAAAAAGTGTGGTTTTAGAGATTTGCAATTCTTCAGCAATTTCGTCCCAATTCTTAGAAGAGATGTATTTCATCCAAATGATTGTTCGTTCTTTAGAATCGTCCAATTGTTCAATTGCTTTTATCAGTTGATATTTCAAATCAATCAAGTTATCAACCCTTTGGTCGATGTACTCACTCAAGCTAATCAGTTTGACGTAAGCATCGTCTTTAAGTCCTACTTTCGACTCTTGCACATTCACTTCTTTTAGAGAAGGAGATTTTAAGAAAGAATTATTTAAACGATCTAGCTCTTCCATTTTTGTTTTTACTTCCAAATCGATTAAACGAATTTGTTTTAATTGATGTTTAATTCCCATTTTTCACATCCTCTCTAATCCGTTTCATTAAGGTTGGCCCGAATTCTTCCGTGTTCGATAAATAGTCAAAATACTGACTGAGAAAGAACCGCTCACAATCCGTTTTTACATTCCAAGCTTCTCGATGGTGCCTGTTTCTAAAATGATTCTCCTTTAGATTCCAATCAGATTTTACAATCCCTTTGGAAAGCAAGTATCTTAAAGCTGTTTTGTAGTCATCAACGGCTCTCTCAATAATTCCAGCGCATATTCCGTAATAACCTCTACTGTCCATTATTCACCTCACAATAGAGCTTCTAACTTATCGATTTGAAAACCACTCCAGGATTTAGAATTGTCGCTTATTTCGTCATCGATAGCCACCACTGGAAGAGTTTGCCATCCATAATGACTCAATAACTCCAACGATTCTGGATTTGCTTCTGTATCCACTGTCTCAAATGGTATTTTATTCTGAGTCAGCCACATCTTAGTCATCTCGCATTGCATACATTTAGGCTTTGAATAAACTGTCAACATCTACTAATTCCTCCTCGAATGATACTCCTGCTAGATGCACATAATTGAATGCTGCACTTTTCTTTTTATGATTCGATGCACTTACATAGTCAAAACACAACACCGTAAAGAAGTTCGTGCTAAATCTTACATTTGACACATTACTAAATTTTAAAGTTTCTCCATTTTTTAAAAATATGATTAATTCCATTATTATTCCTCCTCTAAATCCACATAAGGATTGATAGTTTCATCAACATCTAAAATCATCGCACTTGGAAAATCAGAAATTTCATCAAGTATTTTTTGTAATCTTTGCTTAAATTCTTCAGACGTGTCGTCCCATAAATAAACAAACATATCTTCATAACCATCTGAAAATTCCATATCTTCATATATACTATCCAATACAGTTCCAGCAGATAATTTGATTGTTCTTTCTTTAGAAGTTCGCCAACCACTTCTTTAATCTTCATTTAACGAATTCCATTCATGTTTTAAATCGCATGCCTCTATTTGAGAATGGGTTTGTTCGTTAAACAACAATTCATCGTCTTGTAGTTCGTTAATTGTTTTCATTCAATCTTCCTCCAATACACCAAAATCATATCCGCTATCAATGAATTTGTATGTTAAATCTTTTCTAACTCCATTCCCTAGTTTTTGATAGATTAACATTACCTGTTCAACTGTTAAATCCACTTCTAAATATTTAGATAATCTTGCTGTCATTTTTTTATGAAATTTATCGTTTCGTTTTTCACTCTTATAAACTACCGCTTTACAACACGGACGAGTAAACCACATTAGGACTTTTGCAACCACATCTCTAGGATTGTAGCAATTATCAAGCAAGAATGAATAGTTAATCTTCGGATGGAAAATCAACTCATTATTACAATTGATAAAAGATTCTGGAAAAGCATACATCAATGCTTGTAATTCTTCTTTGATTTCTGGATTCATCTATTCACCTTCCATAAACAGTTCTTTGATTTCGTCACCGAATAATTCGATGGCACGTTCGCAGTCTTCGCGATTTTTAAAATATCCAAATTGATTAAACAAATTGCTTGAACCTAGTTCTAATGACTTTAATTTGTATTGTTCATCTTTAGAATCCCAACTGTATCCTATTAAAAACTTTGATGTCTTGCATTGTTTTCCAGAAACAGGCTTCCAATCCCCATTGCGCTCGTCACGAAACGATCTGAATCGTGTTAGTAGATTTCTGCGTTTTGCTTCTAATTCGGCTTCTTCTTTAGTTGGGAAGGCGTTACCTGCGATGAATACTTCCTTGTCGAGGTTGTAGTCATTCCAAATTACCTTTTCAAATTCCCCACTGTCACAAATTATCCAATAATTATCTCCAATCTTATACGGACATTTCATCTCCCATTCATCTTCTTTTGGATAGAATAATTTATTCAACGCTTCGCCTATTGATTCAATGAACTTGTTGAATCCTTCACCGATTCGTTTCAATTCTTCCATCAGTTTTTCGCTTTCGTTTTTATCATCCATATTTATCCTCCTATGTAGCACTCATTAGTCCGCATTGCTCGATCGGTTTATCTAATCTCCGAGCTGCATTCTTGAGCTTGTCACTTTCTTTTAAAGTCATAGTTTCAATCGCCTTCAACGATGTTTCAAATCCAAGTAAGAAAGCGAATCGTTCATTGTAGCTCATCTCTTCTAACTGTCCGTAGTTGATATCTTCTTGAAACTGCTTCAACGCTCTGTCATACATTAACATATCCTTGTATTTACAATGTGCTACAATCAAGTAATGCACATCGTCTTTTAATTTTTCAAATTCATCTTTAGCCAATTGCCTTCACCGCCTTTTCTAGATTTACCAAATTCTCTACAATACGATCTCGAATATGAGCTGCAACTGAATACGGGTCTTTCATAAATTTAATCAACGTATTTGCATTCACTTTTAACGCTTTGGAAGCAGCTAACATCTTTTCGCTTGAATCTTCAATCATCCCGTGGATGTACGTGATCGCTTCACCGTAATTCTCACCCATATATTTAAATGCCGTTTTACTAATTCGTTCTTGATATGGGTCCTTAACGATAGTCCCTTCGATAGCATGTTCTTTGATAAACTCTAAAACTTCATTTGGCGTTTTAAAATGCATCGCTTGTTTAATGTCAGTTGTAAATTTATGCGTATATCGTGGATGATTCTTAGTAAGATACCCCATCATACTTGAGTAGTCTTCGATACGTTGGAAGTACCATTGTGAATATTTAGCATCTCTAATGACATACATTTTTATATCGTTCATAAGCATCGCTTCTTTAATTCATTTGTTTAGCAGCTTCATCGATGTGCTCGTAGACCATTCTCATTTGTCTGAGAGCGAATGGATGGTTCTCATATTTATCACATAGCTTTCCACTCGATTCGAATACCCAATTAAAATACTCAACTGAACCAAATCCATATCGTTGAGCTGCATCTTCTTGAGCTTCAATCCAATCGACCACTTCATTCATGAACTTTCTATAATCGAATTTCATTCAAGCTCCTCCAATCTGATATATATTCCTGATAAGTCTGCATAAAACTTCTCTGAGATTTTTGAGGCGACCTTGTTGTCGTCTTCCCAAAACCCCAAATCAGTGAGACAATCAAGCAGCAACTTCTCCATATTATCTAAATCGGGTTTAGTGCCTTTATATTGTCCGTTGTATGTTCCATCCTTTAAAGGGAAGCACCATTTGATTGTAAGCCTCACACAACCACGCAGAGGATTCTTAGGAGCGAAGTGAGAGAAGTGTGCCATGTACTTCGCTCGAGCTTGTATGAGTTGGGGAGGTTCATAGAAATGAGGTTTGCCATTCCTACAAGTGACTTGCTTCTGTTGATGAGTAGTCGTTGGAATCTTTTCCATAGGAATGAAGAATTCAATCATGATTCCCAACACCTCTCCATGCTTCCCATTGAGGGTCATAGACGATATATCCTGTTGATTTTAATTGAGCGAAAATCCATTCCATTATTTCGGGTTGTTTTGAAATCCATTCAAGCACTTGAGACTGAGTTGGATCATATTCTTCATCTGGGAATCGGTGATATAAGAGTGGCATCTCTTTTCCGACTTCCAACATTTTCGATTTTTTACGTGCCATATTTTCTCCTTTTAAGTTTGTGAAATTCCACACAGACTTTTCTTTTTTATTTTTCGCTTTTGTCCATGGTAGAAAGGACAGACATGGTGGGCGGAGTCTAAAGCCCACCTGTTCTGTTCCTATCATGGACGGTGGACGATTCTTCGGACACTTCCCTATTACACACTCTTAGTGTTATGGTTTGTCTGTCCGTGGACAAAGTCGAAGTTTGTCCCGAGTTTGTCCTGTCCAAGTACACCTTTTAGGTGCATCATTTTTATCTCGTGGACACGGACAAAGTCGATGTTTTGTCCTGTCTGTCCCGATGTCTGTCCTCGAGTTTGTCCTGTCCAAAAATAGGATATTTTCCGAATTTACTTTTTGAGAACGACATTCTCACCCTCTAATTCATACCCATTTATTTCCTTGATTCGTCTCTTGAGAGTCTTCTCAGATATGCCCAAATATTCACAAAGTGCCTCTGAAGTGACTGGAGCGAGTCCATCATTTAGAACTGAGTACGCTGTGTCGAAAGCGATTTTTCGTTCTTCTTTTCTGTCCTGTTTCTTTTTATCAAAGTTCTTTTTCCACGGTGGTGTTTTTGAATCATCCAATTCGATATCATCGAGGATTCCTGTTTCATCCACAATATGAAGTGGATAACTAAACCACACATTTCTTGGTTTGAACTTAGCGAACTCTCGAAGCGTTCCATCCACACGCCACGCTGACATCGTTTGAATCTTGCTTGTTTCTCGATTGATGAGCTCGTTCGTTTGCCATCTATCTTGGATGTTCACGACCGCTTTCTCGAAGTGATTACGCATTTGATATGGACTTCTTAAATCGTCTAAACCGATGTATTGTTCCATATATGGTCGATTCATGCGATTGATGGCATCCTTGTAGATGTCGCAAGCCAATTGGTCGCATCGTTGTTGGATAATCTCATCCGTGAGCTCTAATTCCACTAAATCGACAAGAGCATCGGGGTCCCGAGCGAATACACCAGAGCCACTTGCACGGTCCATTGATTTCTTGCCACCTTGTGCCCCTTTTGAGTGGTGGTGACAGTAGATGACTGAACATCCTAGCTCAGTCGCTACCTTGTCAAACTGATTCGTGAAGTGAGCCATCTGATCCGCACTATTTTCGTCCCCTGTTAGAACTTTGTATATTGGGTCGATAATCACCGCAATATAGCTTTTTTTGTGGGCTCGTCTGATGAGCTTAGGTGCGAGCTTGTCCATTGGTACTGTCTTCCCACGCAAGTTCCATATATCGATATTAGATACATTTCGAGGCTCGATGCCCATTGCTGCATATACATCCTTGAAACGGTGCAAGCATGAGGCTCTATCAAGCTCGAGATTGACATATAGAATCTTTCCTTGAGTACATTCCCAACCGAACCACTTCGAGCCCTCAGCGATTGCAATCGACATATTGATGAGCCCGAATGACTTCCCAGCTTTCGAAGGTCCCGCAATCAACATCTTGTGACCTTGTCTGAGTACACCTTTGATAAGCTCGGGAGCAAGATCTGGCATATTGTCCCAAGTCTCGCTTAGTCCTTCTGGATCTGGCAATTCATCGTTCAAATCTTCAATGTATTGATACCAATCATCCCATGACTTATGTCCGATATTCGTGTCAATGATGAATTGCTTCTTTCCATCTCTAATGAACCCTGGGAGACGACTCAATCGACTAGGGTTCTTGTTTTGTTCGTCAACATTGAGTCCGTTCTTTTTACAAATCTTGTATAGGTAATCTACACGTTTTTTGTATTCTTCTTTGTTTGCTGCTTCGATTCGAACGATTGCATGGATGGACTTGCCACCGCTGTACACGAGTGTTGCAATTGGAAGTTCAAGCTCACGCATGATTGCGTTTTGCTTCTCCAAGTCCATGTTATCCGATTCCACAAGAGCATATCGATAACTCACAACGTTATCGTTCTTGACTCCTTGACCGTCCATTGGGTTAAATCGGACCCATGCTCCTGCTTTCTCGTTGTAATCGCCTAAGACCTTTCCGATGTCTCCACC
>CALATC010000152.1 GCA_937891475.1 uncultured Granulicatella sp.
TTGGCTTATATTGCAGGAAACTTCGAGACCCAGGCTCGAATTTTAGCCATGAGATTCGCAAAGCGAAGCTGCTGGCGTCCTTTACTACTTAAAAAAGTCAATTTTGAGAAATTTTCATAAAATATTAATCTAACAAAGCACTCAAATCAATGGTATCTAATGTCATTTCCGTTGAAGTTTGAGCCATAATCGATTCATAATCAAAATAATCATTAATCGTTAATTGGTTCAACTGATAAATTTGTTCAAACAAATTATCAGGTTTACTCTTCTTCCATCGATACGTCACAAAATAACTTGCAATATCATAACTGGAAATTGATTCATATCCTTGTGTAATAAACTCAATCGTTTTATATCCTAACCAAGGACGAAATTGTTCTAAAAATTCTTCTTGTTTATCCATCATGACTAAGAGTTTTTACTATTCTCCATCAACAACAGGAACATTATTTTCTCCAGCTGTTGGAACAACATGATGAATCGCACGACGTTCAAATGTTAAATAAACACCATCGCAATCAATCTCAACTGTTTGATCTACTGTATCAATATAATGAACTACTCCATGTAATCCCCCAATAGTAACAACATGATCCCCAGCTTTCAAAGCATTCATTTGCTCTTGTAATTTTTTAGTACGCTCACGATTTTTACGACCAAAGAACCACCAAGCTCCTCCTAGTGCAACAATATAAAGTAACATTAATGCTAATTGACTCATTTAAAACACTCCTTCATTTAATGTAATACTACTGTATCAAATTTTTTCTAAGAATACTAGAAATTACGAGCATTTTCTTTATTAAATCCATATTCTTCGAAAAATGCTTCTCTAAATTCTAATAAATTATCATCCATAATAGCTTGACGAACTTGTTTCATTAAGTTTAATAAGAAGTATAAATTATGATAACTTGTTAAACGCAAGCCAAATGTTTCATCTGCTTTAAATAAATGACGAATATACGCACGAGAATAATTACGACATGTGTAGCAATTACATTTTTCATCGATTGGACGAAAATCACGTTCATACTTCGCATTTTTTACAACAAGACGACCTGCACTCGTCATACAAGTACCATTTCTTGCGATACGTGTTGGAAGTACACAGTCAAACATATCTACCCCACGAATGACTCCATCAATTAATGAATCCGGAGAACCTACCCCCATTAAATAACGAGGCTTATGAGATGGAATAAGTGGTGTCACATAGTCTAATACTTCATTCATTTCTTGTTTAGTTTCCCCAACAGATAATCCGCCAATCGAATACCCAGGGAAATCAAGTGAAATCATATCTTTAGCATGATCCATACGTAAATCTTTGTATCCTGCCCCTTGTAAAATTCCAAATAAAGCTTGAGTTTCTGGAGATTTATGAGCTTTCAATCCACGTTCTGCCCATCTAGTCGTACGAGCAATGGAATTTTTCACGTAATCATGAGTATGATGGAAATCTGGACATTCGTCAAAACTCATAATAATATCCGCTCCAAGTTTATTTTGAACATCAATTGAAATTTCTGGAGATAAAAATAATTTTGAACCATTTAAATGATTTCTAAAATGTACGCCTTCTTCTTCAATTCTTCTCATATCACTTAAAGAAAATACTTGGAAACCACCTGAATCCGTTAAAATCCCTTTTTTCCAATTCATAAAATTATGTAATTTTCCTGCTTCATCTACAATATCCGCTCCTGGTCGTAACCATAGGTGGTAAGTATTACTTAAAATAATATTGGCTCCCATTTCATCTAATTCTTCTGGAGACATTGATTTTACAGTTGCTAATGTACCTACAGGCATAAACATTGGAGTTGGAAAAGTTCCATGCGGTGTAATAATTTCTCCAAGACGTGCACCTGTATGTTTTTCTGTTTTAATTAAACGATATGTTACAGCTGGTTGTGTCATTTCTACATTCCTTTCTTATTACAGTCAACTATATAACTGTATCTTACTATGTTCTATTTGTCCAATATTTTATAAGATTTTAAAGGATTAAACTAAAAAAACTTCAAAAGTCAGATAATATTCTAACTTTTGAAGTTTCATTTTACTATTAAGATTATACAGTTTGAATGGCACGATAACTATAGGATGGTTCTTTTAATTTTTCATCAAAGACAACCTCTAAATCGTGTCCTTGGAAAAACCATTCATCACCTGTTTCAATAAAATAGGTAATGCCATTTTTTTCCACACTAACAAATGGATTATTTGGTGTATCAACTTCTACTGCTAAAGAAAAGCCTTCGTGAATCGGACTGCATCCATAAACTTTTCCTAAGAAGCGCACTCCACGTTCTTTAGAAACTCCCATTTCTTCTTCAAACCATGCTTGTGATTTTTCATCAATTGTTAATTTCATTTGCCCCATCCTTTGACTCATCTTTTCTTAATTCAAGTTTACCATAGTTTTAAAAATCATGCCTTTACTTTGCTTATAATAATGGATTAGCCATAAAAGAAGTACATCCAACTTTAGACAAAGCTGTAAATCCATTGGATTCATAAAATGCAAGTGTTTTTAATTCACTATCCGTTGTTAAAATCATTTGATAAACTTCTTTAAAATACTCCAGTGTTTGACGAAGTAATTGTGTACCAATCCCCTGTCTTTGATACTCAGGAAGTACAATAATATCTTGGATATAAACAATAGAAAAACCATCTCCTACTGCTCTTAAAAATCCAATTAAATTTCCTTCTTCATCTCTTGCTGAAATTAGAAACAAACTATGTTCTAATGCATTTTTAAGCATTGTTGGATTAGACGTATAATTCGTCCATCCTACTGCTTCATATAATGGTAATATTTCTTCAAAAGAGATGGTATCATTTTTCTTATACCCAATCATCCTAATTACTCCTCCTCTAATACGATTGATTCAATCCATTCCCAAGCTTTTTCTACCCCTTCTCCTGTTTCAGAAGAGAACGTTAAAAATAATTCTTCTGGTGGTTTGCCAAAAGCTTTTCGAATTTGACTCACATGTTTATTCCACTTTCCTCGAGGAATTTTATCACACTTCGTCATAATAATTCGATAAGGAATTTCATAATACTCTAAAAATTCACGCATTTGAACATCTTCTGTACTTGGTTCATGACGGAAATCAACAAGAATTAAAACGAGTTCAAGATTTTCACGAGTTGTAATGTACTCTTCAATCATTTTTCCCCATTTCTCACGTTCTTTTTTTGAGACTTTTGCATATCCATACCCAGGAACATCTACAAAGTAAAATAAATCATTAATATGATAAAAGTTTAATGTTTGAGTTTTACCTGGTTTACTAGATGTTCTAGCTAAACTCTTTCGTTGAATTAGACGATTAATAAAAGAAGATTTTCCCACATTTGATCGGCCAGATAAAGCAATTTCAACTTTTTGATCGGTTGGATATTGATTTGGACCAACCGCACTAATCGTAAACTCAGCATTTGTCACTTTCATGATTAAGCTCCTTCCTCTGTTGTTTGAGGATTAATTTTAACAAAGAATAGTAATCCTCCTCCAATTAAGAATAGAAGAATTAAAGAAAAGACCCCATGTAATGAATTACCGGTCATTTGAGCTGTAATCCCTAATAAAGTTGTTCCTAATATAGACGAGAATTTCCCAAAAATATTATAAAATCCAAAAAACTCATTTGCACGATTTGCTGGAATAATTTGACCGAAGATAGAACGACTAATCGATTGTACTCCACCTTGAGCTGTACCAATACAAATGGCTAATAATAAGAAATCGGTATAAGTTTTTAATCCTGTTGCTAAAATACAAATAATCACATAAGTAGCAATTCCTAAAAAGACAGTATTTTTTGACCCTATTTTCTTTGCAAGATATCCATATAAAATACTAAATGGAAAAGCTACAATTTGAACAATCAACAAAATAACAATTAAACTATTTCCATCTAACCCAACATCGGTACCTACAGCAGTCGCCATTTTAATGATAGTCCCAATTCCATCAATATAGAAGAAATAAGCTATTAAGAATAAGAATACTTGCTTATGTTCACGAATATGTTTAATCGTTTCAAATAAGCGTGCAAAACTGTCATATACAGGATGTTTGTCATGTTCCATAAAGTGTTTTTGTTTTACATGTCTCCAAAATGGAATCGTAAATACAAACCACCAAACAGCAGTGATGAAAAATCCAATTTTTACAATGACATCTCCAGATAATTGAGAAAATTGCATAATCAGCATAAATAACACAAAAGGAATAACACTTCCAATATAACCATATCCAAATCCTGCTGCAGAAATACGATCCATTCGATCGTACGTTGTTACGTCCATAATTGAACTATCATAAAAAATATTCGATGCAGAAAATCCAATAGCAGAAATCGTATATAGAATTAATAAAAACATCCACTGATCACTTCCAGCAAACATCATTCCTAATACAGAAAATACCCCTACCATTGTTGAAATAGTGAACATAGGATTTCGGTATCCTCGATAATCTGCTAGTGCTCCTAATACTGGTGCCATTACTGCAACAACAAATGTTGCAATTGAGTTTGCATAACTTAAGTAAGCTGTTGAATTAGCAGCAGTCACTCCCGCATTAGTTGTAACTGTCTTAAAGAAAATTGGAAAAATAGCGGTCGTAATCATTAACGAATACACTGAGTTTGCCCAATCTTGTAAAATCCACGAAAATTCTTCTTTCGTATATCGACTTGCAAAAAACTTACGAATTGCAGACATAAAATTCCCCCTAAAATTAAGCTTTCAATAATTTTCCTTTTTTATTGTACAATTCTGGTTGTCCTTCATTATCTACAACCGCCTTTGTTACAACCACTTTAGAGACTTCTTCTCTACTTGGAATTTCAAACATTAAATCCATCATAACCGATTCAATAATCGAACGAAGTCCACGAGCTCCTGTCTTACGTTCAATCGCTTTAGCTGCAATGGCATCTAACGCTTCTTGATCAAACTCTAATTCAACTTCATCCATTAAAAATAGTTTTTGATATTGTTTCACTAATGCATTTTTAGGTTCTGTTAAAATAGATACTAAATCTTTTTGTTCTAATTTTTCTAATGCTGCAATAATTGGTAAACGTCCAATAAATTCAGGAATTAATCCAAATTTTTGTAAATCTTCTGGAATAATCATTTGCATTAAACTTTCATGCTCGTTAAAGTTTTTATTTGAAGAACCAAATCCAATAACTTTAGCTCCAAGTCTCTCTTTAACGATTGTTTCAATTCCATCAAAAGCTCCACCAACAATGAATAAAATATCTGTTGTATCGATTTGAATTAACTCTTGTTGAGGATGCTTACGTCCACCTTGAGGAGGAACTGATGCAATCGTTCCTTCTAAAATCTTTAATAAAGCTTGTTGAACACCCTCACCACTTACATCACGAGTAATCGAAACATTTTCACTTTTACGTGCGATTTTATCAATTTCATCAATGTAAATGATTCCTTTTTGTGCACGCTCTACATCATAATCAGTTGCTTGAAGAAGTTTTAGTAAAATATTTTCCACATCTTCTCCAACATATCCAGCTTCTGTTAATGTTGTTGCATCTGCAATTGCAAATGGAACATTTAATAAGCGAGCTAATGATTGAGCTAAGTAAGTTTTCCCTGAACCAGTTGGTCCAATTAAACAAATATTACTCTTTTGTAACTCTACTCCATCATCTTCTACTAAATGGTTAATTCGTTTATAGTGATTATAAACAGCAACTGCTAATGCTTTTTTAGCATTGTCTTGTCCAATCACATATTCATTTAAAATTTCACGAATTTCTTGTGGTTTTGGAACTGTAATTTCCCCCTCAAAAAATTGCGTTAATAATTCTTCATCAATAATTTCCTTACATAAATCTACACATTCATTACAAATAAAAACATCTGGTCCAGCGATGATTTTTTTTACTTGATCTTGTGACTTCCCACAAAATGAACAACAGACATGTTTTGGTTCATCTTTATACAACTAAGAACCCTCCATTTCATTTTTGACACTATATATAGTAGATTAGCATATCTAACTTATTTGAACAAGAAAAGTCCATTATGTAATAGATATTTTTCCATAAAAAAAGAACAATCCTGTTTCCAAGATTGTTCTTCAATAGTTTACAAATTAAGCTTCTACTGCAGAGTCAGTGATTAAAGCTAATGCTTTCTTCATTGAAATATCGTTTTTCAACATTTCAACTGAAACAGCTGCACGAACAGCTCCTTCTTCCATACCATATTGAGCTGCTAATTCTTTCACTTCTGCATCAACATCAGCATCTGTTACTTCAATGTTTTCATCTTTAACGATTTGTTCTAATACTAAGTTAGTTTTAGTACGAACATCAGCATCTTTTTCCATCATATGGTGTAAATCAGCTTCAGTTGTACCTGTGATTTGGTAGTACATTTCTGGTGTAATACCGTTACGACGCATATCGTTTAAGTAGTGTTGCATTTGACGGTGTACTTCTTCGTGAACCATTTCAGCTGGTAACTCAACGATTTCAGCATTTTCAACTGCTTGACGTAATGCTAAGTCAGCTACAGCTTCGTCAGCTGCTTCAGCTTTAGCTTCTTCTAATTCTTTACGGAATTTTTCTTTTAATTCTGCTAATGTTTCAACTGAATCATCAACGTCTTTAGCAAATTCATCTGTTAATTCTGGTAATTCTTTTGTTTTAACTTCGTGAACTGTTACTTTGAATACAGCATCTTGACCTTTTAAGTTTTCTGCATGATATTCTTCTGGGAATGTAACTTTAACTTCAACGTTGTCGCCTTCTTTAGCGCCTACTAATTGATCTTCGAATCCAGGAATGAATGAACCTGAACCTAATTCTAATGAGTAGTTTTCACCTTTTCCGCCTTCAAAAGCTTCTTCACCTAAGAAACCTTCAAAGTCAATTACAACTGTATCTGCTAATTCAGCAGCGCCTTCTTTAACCACTAATTCAGCTGATTTAGCTTGTTCTTGTAATAAACGATCTTCTACATCTTGTTCAGAAACTGTACGATCTTGTTTTTCAACAGTTAATCCTTTGTATTCACCTAATTTAACTTCAGGTTTAACAATTACAGTTGCTTTGATCACCCATGGTTGACCTTTTTCTAATGATTCGATATCAATTTTTGGTTGAGTTACTGGGAAAATACCAGTTTCTTCTACTGCATTATCATATGCATCAGGTAATAAGAAGTTTAATGCATCTTGGTATAATGCTTCTTCACCATACATTTTGTTGAAGACTTGACGACTTACTTTACCTTTACGGAAACCAGGAACGTTTAAGTTCTTTTTCACACGGTTAAAAGCAACTTCTAAACCTTGTTTAATTGATTCTTCTGAAATTTCAAATGTTAACACAACTTCATTTGTGTTGATTTTTTCAAATTTTGCTGTCATAGCTTTCCTCCAAAAAATTCTTACTTCATCAAATTTAATTGATGAGCGTTTTACATACTCATTTATTTTACAACACCTTTGTAAAATTGTAAAATATTTCTGATTATTTTTTTGAATTATTCTTAAAATTTTCTTGTAGAAATCAAATTGTAATCTAGTTGTTGCGAATCTTAACAATAATTTTAGCTTTTCAATGACAATCAATGGTATAATAGATAAAGATTAGGGGTGATATTATGATTCAATACCCAAAGGGACAACAGAGAGTCTCCTCTCCTCAAACTTCTACTGTTTCATATGGTAGTCGTGGAATGTTCTTAGAAACATTATTGAATCAAACAAACGATTATTATCGATTAAGAAAAATAGCTGTTATTCATAAAAAGCCCACTCCAGTACAAGTCGTTAAAGTGGATTATCCAAAACGAAGTGCTGCTGTTATCAAAGAAGCTTATTATCGACATGCTTCTACAACAGACTATAATGGAGTATACCGTGGATGCTATATTGATTTCGAAGCGAAAGAAACAAAAAATAAAACTTCGTTTCCATTTATAAACATACATGAGCATCAATTACAACATATGGAAGATTGTATTATTCAAGGTGGAATTGTATTTATTATCTTTTATTTTTCTTCCTTAAATGAATATTATTTATTAGAAAGTCAATACTTAATTTCATTTATAAAAGAAAACAAAGAAGGGAAAAAGTCTATTCCATTAACTTATATACGAGAAAATGGAATGCAAATCCCTCTAACTGTACAGTCTATTTTAGATTATATTCCTGTAGTTGATAAACTCATCGATAAAATTTAGGAGGTTTTCTATGCCAGAAACACGCCGAACTAGACGTACACAACACAGTAAAACAAAAAAAACAAGTAAAGGAAAAGCAAAATCTATTTGGAAAAAAATATTGCTAGCTTTATTTTCACTCATTGTAATAACCATTGTTTGTTTTACTGGATTAGTGTTCTATTACGCTTCAACTACTCCAGAAATTTCTGCTTCAGATCTTCAAGGAGCAACTGAAACGCAAATTCTTGATATGAATCAAGAACTTATTACTAAACTAGGTGGAGAAAATCGTGATTTAATTGAACCTGAAGATGTGCCACAAGGATTAAAAGATGCCATCACTTCAATTGAAGATAAGCGTTACTATTCTCACTTAGGAATTGATCCAATTCGAATTGTTGGTTCTTTTGTTCGTAACCTTCGTGCGGGTCATATTACTCAAGGTGGTAGTACGATTACTCAACAATTAATTAAATTATCTGTCTTCTCTACTAAAAAAGAAGACCAAACTTATAAACGTAAAATTCAAGAAATTTTATTAGCTTTACAAATCGAACGTGAATTTTCAAAAGAACAAATTTTGACTTACTATTTAAACAAAGTTTATATGGCTAATAATACTTATGGATTTGGTACTGCTGCTAATTATTACTTCGGAAAAGAATTAAAAGAATTAACGATTCCTCAATTAGCACTACTTGCTGGAATGCCGCAAGCTCCAAGTTCATATGATCCATATGCTCATCCCGAACAAGCTCAAGAACGTCGTGATATTGTATTACAAGCGATGAAAGAAAACGGCAAATTAACAGATGCTCAATTACAAGAAGCAAAAGCAACCCCGATTACTGAAGGTTTAGTAGCCGAACATGAGCAAGTTTCAACAGATGATAATCGTTTAATCTTTGACTCATTTTTAACAATGGTAGCTGATGAAGTAAAAGAAAAAACTGGCTTGGATGTTTATTCAGACGGATTAACGATTGAAACAACAGTAAACTCTCATGCACAAAATCGTTTATATGAAATTTTAAATACCAACAGATATGTACAATATGTAGATGACAAAGTTCAAAATGCTGTTGTTATGTTAGATTCTACTACCGGTGCGGTAAGAGCTATCAATGGCGGACGCAAACAAACTAATTTATTAGCTTATAATCGTGCCATTCAAAATGATAGAAGTACGGGTTCAACGATTAAACCAATTATGGATTATGGCCCAGCTATTGAATACTTAAACTATTCTACTGGTCAAACCATGGTTGATAAACCTACAAAATATTCTAGCGGTTTTGAATTAAATAACTGGGATAATCAATATATGGGAACAATGACAATGCGCAGAGCTTTAGTATTGTCTCGTAATACTCCTGCCTATCAAACTTTTAAAGCAGTTGGAAATGATAATGTTCAAGCTTTCCTTAAAAAATTAGATTTATCTGTTATGAATGACGGAAAAGAATCATTAGTAGAAAGTAATGCGATTGGAGCAAACTTATCCCCATTAAAAATGGCAGCAGCTTACACTGCTTTTGCTAACTATGGTACTTATTCAAAACCATATACTGTTACAAAAATTACGACAAGAGATGGTCAAGTTTTACAATTTAAACCTGAACAACATCAAGCGATGAAAGACTCTACAGCATATATGATTACAAATATGCTAAAAGATACATTTACTTATGGATTTGCAAATGACTTACAAATGGGAAATCTTCCTCATGCTGCTAAAACTGGTTCAACGAACTATACACCGGAACAAAAACGTGCAATGGGAGCAAGTGAAGCAGATAATATTATTCCTGATTCATGGTTCATCGGCTACTCTCCTGCCTACACCATTTCAATATGGACTGGATATGATAACCCTTATACAGCAGGAAGTGGATTAACATTAACAGAACAAGCTTATTCTAAATGGATTTATGGTCACTTAATGAATTATGCTATGAAGCAAACTCCTGTTAAAGATTGGGAACAACCTTCTAGTGTTGTATCTTCACCAATTATTGTTGGTTCAAACCCATTAGCATTAGCTGGACCAAACACTCCTTCTGATCGAGTAAGTACAGAATTATTTGTAAAAGGAGCTTTACCAGCACATCAACAAGTTGTTGAAGAAAAAATTGCTCCACCATCAGGATTAAACGTAAGTTATGATGCTGCTAAGAAAGAAGTTACAGTAACTTGGAATGCAGTTAAATCTGATGGCGATAAACCAAGTTATACGATTAGTGTTGGTGGTCAAACACAAACTGTTGACAAGACAAGTGCAACCTTTAAAAATATTACAGGTGAATCCGTTCAAATTAGTTTATCTGTCTCTATTAAAGGTAAAACATCAGAACCTGTAACTCATGAGTTGAAATTAGGTACTAAGACCGAGGAAAAACAAGAAACAAGTACTACTACTAATCAACAAAATCCTCAGCAACAACAGCCGCCACAGCAAAATGGGCAAACAACTCAAGTACCTGCAAGAAATGAAGTAACAACACAGGCAACTGAACAAAATAATTAATTATGAACCCTTCTCAGTCACGAGAAGGGTAAAAAAACACGCTAGAAAAATCTAGCGTGTTTTCATTATTTAGCATATTCTACAGCTCTTGTTTCACGAATAACTGTAACCTTAATATG
>CALATC010000153.1 GCA_937891475.1 uncultured Granulicatella sp.
AATATTTTAATCTGTTGTACAACTCTTGCTAATCATACCTTTTAGCGTAAATATCATAAATTCGATTTTTTAAACTACTTGTTCATCAAATGTCATAATAGTATCCTCTTTTTCTTGATTTAATAATACCAACATTAGAAAGCGTATACAATATATGAAAGCGCTATTGGAATTTCTTCAAATATTGTGCTATAATTTGTTCAAAAGTATTCATAATTGTTCAAGGTGTACTATATCAGGAGGGGTAATTATGGTTTCTTACGAAAGAATGTCCAAAATCCTAGATATTTTATCGAAGAGAAAAATGATATCTACGATTCAATTGGAATCTCTTATGTATTGTTCAACTTCAACCTTAAGGAGGGACTTAATTCAATTAGAAAAAGATGGGAAGATTATTCGGTCTCATGGGGAGGTCAGACTGGTTACAACAAATAATGTTGAATATACTTATGAATGTCGAAAACAAGAAGAAACTTTCGGGAAAAAAAATATCGCTGAAACAGCTTCAACTTTTTTAACTGATAATCAATCAATTTTTATTGATAGTTCTTCAACAGCTGCGATGCTTGTTCCATATTTTGCAAACTTACAAAATTTACGTATCATTACAAATGGACTAGAGATAGCTCGGCAACTAAATAATTATGATAATATAACGTTATTTTTCTGCGGTGGACATATTGATTATGGAACAAATTCAGCATTGGGAGATTTTGCCAATCATTTTATTAATAATTTTCACGCTGATATTTGCTTTATGAGTTGTAGAGGGCTTGATCGTTTTGGTTCTTATGAAGCAAACTATAATCAAGCTTTATTAAAACAACAAATGATTGCGAACGCAGATCTTACAGTATTATTAGCAGATTCTTCCAAGTTTAATACGAGTCACTATTTTAAATTAGCTAATTACAATGTGATTGACTATATTATTACAAATGAAGCACCTGTTGATTCATTCCAAGACACTGTTAATAAGGAATGCGAAATTCTTTGGTAATAGGTATTAAATCGTTATAAAAATCTTAGACCTTTTTTGTATTTGATTTTTCTTCAATGCAAAAAAGGATTTTTTAGTTAAAAAAAGACTTCCCATAGTAGCACTAGCTCCATAAGCAGCAAATGCTGCTTATGGGGCAGGGAAATTCGAGACCTTAGGCTCGAATTTTAGCAATGAGACTCGCTTTTGCGAGGCTGCTTGCGTCCTCCTGCTACTATAACAGGGAAGTCTATTCGTAATTTTATTTTATTGTTACAGCTCTCTTCGTCCTTCAATCGCTTTGAATAAAGTCATTTCATCTGCATATTCAATATCACTACCAACTGCAAGACCATGAGCTAAACGCGTCACTTTAATTCCAGCTGGTTTAATTAAACGAGATAAATACATCGCAGTTGCTTCACCTTCTGCAGTTGCATTCGTGGCAATAATCACTTCTTCTACAGTAGGATCTTGAAGACGCTGAATAAGAGAAGCCACATTAATATCATCTGGCCCAGTTCCTTCCATCGGAGAAAGAACACCATGAAGAACGTGGTACAAACCTTTATATTCCTTCATTCTCTCTAAACTCATCACATCTCGACTATCTTCAACGACTAATATTTTCGTTCTATCTCTAGAAGCATCTTGGCAAATCTCACATGGATCTTCTTGCGTAATATTTCCACAAACAGAACACATCGTTAAATCTCGTTTACAACTAATGAGTGCATTGGCAAAATTCATCACTTCTTCTTCCGGCATTTCCATGCTAAAAAAAGCAAGACGAGCTGCTGTTTTTGCCCCGATTCCAGGCAGTTTCATATAACTATCCATTAATCGAGCAATTGGTTCTGGATATTGCATCCTCTCACCTCAACTCATTAAAATCCAGGGATATTTAACCCTCTAGTAAATTGTCCCATTGTTTGTTCATTTGCTTTTTCAGCTTGTTCTAACGCACGATTTGTTGCCATTAATACTAAATCTTGTAATAATTCAACATCATCTCCATCAACCGCTTCTGGTTTAATTGATACAGAAAGTACTTGACGTTTTCCATTCACTGTCACTTGTACTAAGTCACTTTGAGAGCTTCCTACATATTCTGTTTGGTTTAACTCCTCTTGAGCTTGTGCCATTTGTTTTTGTAATTTTTGCATTTGTTTCATCATGCCTTGCATATTTCCCATTCCACGCATGTTGATTCCTCCTTAATTGTTTTCTGTTTCTTCTGAAATATGAACAATTTCTTCGCCAAACAAATCAATTGTATTTTGAACTAATTGTTCCACTTCATTTTTTTCTTCTTCATCAGTCGGTTGCTCTTCCATTTCTGTTGCATGAGTCACACCTTCTGCTTCTTGTTTTTCTTTCTTATCTCGTAAATAATCTTGTCGAATTTGTGCCCATTGTTCTCCTGTCACGCTGACAAAATTTCCAGGATACTGCGCTAACGTTTGACAATGACGAGCAATATCTTCATGAAGTTCTAAACTTTCCTGTGCTCTTTGGCATAAAATTTCATAATCAAATTTTAAGACAAAGCCATTTGGACTGGCTGCTACAGGTTCGCTCGCTTTCAACAACGCTCTTTGAGTAGTCGAAAGCATTTGTAATAAATCTCCCCACAATTCTCGAATAAAAATTAAATCTTTTCGAGTTGCAGCATCTAATACTTTATAAACTTCACCAATATTTGGCTTATACGTACTTGATTTTGCTTGTGGAGTTGATGTCGCTTTTTTAGGAACTGCTACTCCTTGCCCTTGTAATAATTGAGACATCTGTTGTTGCAAACTTTGTAACTGTTGTTCTAATTGTGAGAGATATTCCTGATTAGCTGGTGCTGCTTGCCCGGCTATTGCTACTACAGGTTGTGCCATTTTAATCGTAAAGACTTCCAAACTAATGGTTGGTTTTGTCGTAAATCGCATTTCTTGTTGCGTTTGATTTAAAGCATCCATAAAGCGATATAAAAAGGCTTCTTCGACTTCTTTTGCAAATGATACAAAAGCTTCACTTCTACCAATCATATCTCCTGTTTGTTTTGCCACTAATAAATCTCTAGAAAATTCTAGCCATTCTTCAATTAAACGAGATGCTTCTTTTCCTAGTAATAATAGGTCTTGCAATTGTAATAATGCTGCTTGTGCTTGTTGCTGAGTCAATAATCGAACAAATTCAATCATTAAATCATCCGTCAAACTTCCAGAAACTTGAATGGCTTGTTCAAAACTCACTTTGTCATCACTAAATGAAATGACTTGATCTAATAAACTTAACGCATCACGCATTCCACCATTAGCACAACGAGCAATCACGCTTAAAGCTTCTTCTTCATACGCAATTTCTTCTTGTTCTAAAATATAACGAAGTCTTTGAATAATTTCATCATTCGTAATTCTTCTAAAATCAAATCGCTGTGTTCTTGAAATAATCGTCGCTGGAATTTTATGTGGTTCAGTTGTCGCTAGTATAAAGATAACATTTTTTGGAGGTTCTTCTAATGTTTTTAATAAAGCATTGAATGCTCCTGTCGATAACATATGTACTTCATCGATAATATAAACTTTATACGTTGCTTGAGTTGGAGCATAACGAGCTTTATCTCGAATATCACGAATTTCTTCTACCCCATTATTACTTGCCGCATCGATTTCAATGACGTCCCCAATCGTTCCTTCTGTAATGCCTTTACATAACAAACAGTCATTACAAGGTTCTCCGTCTTGAGGATTTAAACAGTTAATAGCTTTCGCAAAAATTTTTGCCGCACTTGTCTTCCCAGTTCCTCTTGGACCTGTAAATAAATACGCATGACTCGTTTTATGATGGATAATCGCATTTTTCAATGTTTTCGTAACTGCAGTTTGCCCCACCATATCTTCAAATTTTTGTGGTCGCCATTTTCGGTATAACGCTTGATAAGCCATCGGTCTTCTCCTTTTGACTTTATACTAAGAAAACACAACACTACAATCGTAGGTTATGTTTTCTATCCTTTACTATTTTACATTTTTTTATGACATTTGACTACCGGAATGTTCCAAAAACAGACATCGGTGCTTTAGAGTTTGCAATAAAACTTGTCACATCTGGAGTCGTAAAAATATTCAAGCGATGTTTTGCACGAGTACAAGTTGTATAGAACATAAAACGTTCTTTCATTGTTGCATAGCGATCTTTAGTTGCTTGCCAAATAAAGACTTGGTCAAACTCTAATCCTTTTGCAACTTCAATCGTCGTTACTACTAAACGACTTCCTAATGATTCACTTGTATCTTCTAATAATTCAGCATCATACTCAACTAACTCTTTTTGTAAAGCTTTCGCTTCATCCATTGTACGACAGAACATAGCATTTGTATGATAACATTCAGGTGTATCTTCGACTAATTTCTTCAATCGTTCAATTGAAGGTTCTTCATCAACAAATACCCCTACTTCTTCACCTGTACGTGGGAAGACATTTTTATCTAATTCCCATCCTAAAATACCATTAGCAAAACGAGTAATTTGCGCAGTACAACGGTAACTAATTTCTAATGAACGATGCTCTAATACACGTTCTTTGAAGAAGGCTGCTACTAATTCTGGATGACGTTCTTCTAATGAGAAAATCGTTGTAGCTGTTGAGAATGATTGGAATGTATCTCCAACTACTGTAAATTTCGCACGGAAATAATAATTGGATAAAGCTGCCATAAATAATAATGACACATCTTGAACTTCATCAATAAATAAGTGAGTATATCCTTGATAATCACGAATTGGAGCAATCATTGTTGCTACATAAAGTAATACCCTTACTCCTTCAGCTGTTACTTGAAGACGTCCTTCACCTGTATCTTTTAAAGGTAATTGAGCATTATCTACTTTTCCTAATTCTTCTCTGCGCTGTTTAGCTAGTGGCATCCAGTCTTGTAAATGTTTCGAAATATTAACAAATGCAAACATTTCTACTTGTTGTTCTGCTTCGAATGCTTGTTTTTCAAACACTCGTTGTCCTAGCATTTGATAATATTCTGTTTCACTATTAAATTCTTCATTTTTCATCAATACTTCAATTTGCATTGGTGACATATCTTCATATACACGTTTAGCAACTTCAGAAACATAGAAACGATTTAAACGACGTTTCAAGTTCTTTTCTAACACTTCCTGAATTTGTACTAATTGTTGATATAACGTCAATTTTGGATTTACTTGTTCGATGATTTTTTGATAATCTTTTTCACCAAAAATTCTAAATCCTTTAATTGATATCGGACGGAAATGTAAATTAGCTACCGATAACGCAGGCAATTGTTCAGTAATAAGCGCTGCCCACTCACTATCTGTTAAATATGCTCTTCTTGTTTTAGTTGGTACTAACATACTTGTTTTATTTAAGAAAAATTTCTTAAACAATTCTACTGTATGTTGCGCTAATGTTTGTTGATATAATTCACTACCTGTTAAATTCGGAATAACGTGAGAAATATATTTTGCAAACAATTGGTTACGTGATAACAACAACATATCATTATGGTTTTGATCTTTTGATTGATACATCAAATATGCAATACGTTGTAATAAAATCGTTGTCTTCCCACTACCTGCACAACCATTAACGATTAACCAGTCTTTTTGTTTATGACGAATAATTTCATTTTGTTCCTTTTGAATCGTCGCAGTAATTCCTTCTAAATGTCCATCACGATTCGTAGGTGCACTTAACGTTTCCATTAATAATGATTCTTCATTTTCTACATCATAAACCGATTGAATTTTCCCTTTTTTAATCACAATATCACGTTTTAAAAAGGCTTGACCATGTTGAATTCCTGAAGGAGTTTGATACGTTAAATCTCCTAATGTTCCTTCATAAAATAAACTGGCAATTGGCGCGCGCCAATCATATACTTGCACTTGTTTCTCTTCATCAAAAAATGTTGACGAACCAATATACATTTTTTCAACTTCTGGTTCACCTTCAAATTGAACATCAATTCTTCCAAAATACGGAGATTCTTTTTGATCTTCTAATTGGTGAATTGAAAAATCAATAAAATCTTGACGTTGCTGATCTAAATTTTCATCTTTTAATCTTAGTTTTTCAGATTGTATTTTTGCATCAAATTTTGATTGAACTTCTACTAAGTGCTTTTCTTCTTCTTTGAACCCTTTATTTTTCACTAGAGAGCTCCTCCATCTATCCCAAAATACTTACTTATAAAAACAGGCTGGAACACTAGCCCCAGCCTGTAATTTCTTCTATGTACATACAGCACATAACGAACGATACTTATAGCTGCTTCCTTCCGGACCTGACTCGATTCATATGTTCGCTATTGCCATATGGCCTAACGGCAGATATTATTATACTCTATTTCCCTAAAAATTGCAACAGTTCAAAGAAAATAGTTTTCACGGTGTCAAACACAAGTAAAAATGTCCTGAATAGAGAATAGAATAAATCAAACGAACATGATATAATCATCAATGCTGAAGCCAAACCTTCCGCAAGTCTATGCGAAAGGAGGTGGAGCGAGTGCACTACATTTTCGACGTCTTACTTGCTATTGTGGCAGAAGTAACAGCACATTACATTTGCAAGTGGTTAGATAGCAAGGACAATGGCCAAAGCTAACCCAACGCCGACAAAAAAGCCCCTAGGAAACTGACATTTTCCCAGGGGCTTCGGTGTGCTTGCGCACTACATTTTCGTAGGATTATTGTATCATGTGAAAGTTGAAGTGTCAAATTGATAGAAATCAAGACAAAACTAACACCGCACAAAACTTGGATATAGTTTGCGGTGTTATTATAACATCCTAATTAGCCACCGTCTTTTTAACGATTTACATCAGAGTCAAGTTTCAGCTCGGCTCTTTTTGTATCTTTATTACATCAAAAACAAAATGAATTGCAAACTTCGTAAATCCAGGTTTACTCTCGTGATCAAACACAAGTAAAATTGTCCCGAATCTTATAAACATTCATTTCTATAACCATTCATGATATTTCTTAATATACACTTTTTTAACAATCGTTACTAATAACATATAGCTTATTATAATTAACATTAAAGCTAAGAAATACATCCCATTTAAAGTAGCTAGTTTTAAAGATGCTGCTAATGGTGTATACGGTAAAACTGTGACAATAAATAATGCAAATAACGATGTCACTAATAATGAAAAGGCAGGTTTTGATTGAATAAATGGTAATTTAGGAGAACGAAGCATATAAATTACCATTGTTTGTGACCACATGGATTGAATAAACCAACCTGTTTGGAAGACCATTAAGAAGTATGCAGGATTTGTCGACTCCGCATAGCTACTTCCTGTAATCATTGGTGCAATTCCAAAGAACATCACTGCAAATGTAATAATATCAAAAATAGAACTAGTTGGGCCTAACCATGACATAAATCTTGTAATTGATTTAGCAGTCCATGCACGTGGTTCTTTTAAGAAATCTTCATCCACATTATCAAATGGTAATGCTACACAACTTAAATCATAAATCAAATTCAAAACAATTAAATGTACAGGAGCCATTGGTAAAAATGGTAAAAATACACTTGCAAATAATAGTGAAAAAATATTTCCAAAATTAGATGAAACGGTCATTTTAATGTATTTCGTCATATTCGCATATACTTTACGACCTTCAATCAGTCCTTTTTCTAACACTAATAAATCTTTATCTAAAAGAATAACATCTGCTACTTCTTTAGCAATATCAACTGCTGTGTCTACAGAAATCCCTACATCTGCTACTTTTAGAGACGGTGCATCATTAATTCCATCTCCCATATATCCAACTTTATGCCCATTTGCTTTTAATAATCGAATAATACGAGCTTTTTGTTCTGGAGATAGTTTTGCAAAAATAGTTGTCTTTTCAGCTTCAATCGCTAAAGTTGCATCATCCATTTCTTCAATATCTGTTCCTAATAAAATATGATCAACTGGTAATCCTACTCGTTCGCACACAGTTTGTGTTACTTTTTCATTATCACCTGTTAAAATTTTTGTCAAAACACCATGTTCTTTTAACGCTTGAATTGCTGGTGCCGCAGAAGGTTTTGGTGGATCTAAAAACGCTAAATATCCCATCAAAATCATATTGGATTCATCTTCTACTGCAAATCGATGAGAAGCATTTCGATAAAACTTTTGACTAACGCCTAATACACGAAGTCCTTGTTCATTTAATTGAGAAACGGCTTCTAAAATATTTTGACGAATCTCTTCTGTAATTGGATGAATTTCTTTTCCATCTTGTACATGAGAAGAAATACTTAACATTTCTTCAAGAGCACCTTTTGTAACTAATAATGCGCCATCTTGACCTTTCTCTTTAACAATAACACTCATACGACGACGTTCAAAATCAAAAGGTAATTCATCAATCTTTTGATAACGAGTCGAAAGGTCTCGTAGATTTTCATGTTCCACTGATTCTTTTTCTGTACGTGTAATAATCGCACGGTCTAATAAATTTTTCAATCCTGTTTGGAAATAACTATTTAAATAACCGATTTTCAGAACTCCTAGGTCAAGATTTGCATGAATATCTAGTGGATATTCTAAAATAATTTCATCTTGTGTTAATGTTCCTGTTTTATCCGTACAAAGAATATCAATGGCACCTAAATCTTGAATCGCATTTAATTTTTTAATGACTACTTTTTCTTTTGCCATAATAACTGCACCTTTAGCAAGGCTTGCTGTAATAATCATTGGCAACATTTCTGGTGTTAAACCAACCGCAACACTGAGTGCAAATACTCCTGCTTCTAACCAGTCACTATCGGTTAATCCGTTAATCACAAATACAACTGGAACAAGTACTAACATTAAACGAATGAGTAACCAGGAGATTGTATTCATTTCTTTTTCAAAACTTGTTGGCTCATCAAAAGTATTTAGCGTCTTTTCAATACGACCAATCATCGTATCATTTCCTGTCACTAAAATAACCGCTAGTGCACTACCACTTACGACATTCGATCCCATAAATACAAAGCGTTCACTTTCTAATACAGGTTTTTGAGATTCTTCTTCTGAAGGAATCCACATTGCTTTTTTCTCAACAGACTCGCTTTCACCCGTTAAGCTTGATTG
The DNA here is from genome assembly GCA_937891475.1 of uncultured Granulicatella sp. The sequence goes on from CALATC010000153.1 coordinate 9,109, forward strand.
TTGGATAAAGAAGTCTCTTGTTTCAAGCAACAAAGCATCCGCAGGTAACATATCTCCTGCACTTAATTTAATGATATCCCCTACTACTAATTCTTCAATAGGAATTTCTTGTTGAACTTCATCACGAATGACCGTAGCCGTATTTACAATTAAACTCGATAAATTACTTGCTGCTTTATCACTTTTTAGTTCTTGTACAAAACGAATGCCGCCTGAAATGAGGACTAAAACAACAATAATAATCGATGTTGTTGGATCTTCTTCACCAGGTTTTGCTAAAATCACATTCGTCATTAACGAAATCACTGCAATCACTAATAAAATAACTGTGAATGGATTAATAATTGATTCATAAATTTTCTTCCATAGTGGCACTTCGGTTGCTTTTGTTAATTTATTTTCTCCATACGTGTCACGAAGTGTTTCCACTTGGTCTTCTTGAACTCCAGTAATAGAAGTTTCTAATGCATCTAGTACTTCTACTACAGATTTTGTCATTGCAAAATCAAATCTTTCTTTTGCTGTTTTCATTTTACTTCACCTCTTTTTTAAAGTCAGATGAAGCAATGGTGATTATTATGCAATCGCCTTTGTTCATCTGCTAAGTTTTGCTTACTATCCGGTTCCGGCATTTCTAATCACCCCTTTTTAAAAATTTTGGCAAATGAAAAAACATCTTGTTGCGTGCTTAGACGTAACAAGATGCCTTCAAATACATTCTTATTCATATTCCCGTCCAAGCTTTAACATCATGGAGCAATGAAATGACATTAGTTTCTGCCTTCACGACAGAGACTGCTAACCAACGAATAGTGTCTCCACTACTTTGCGGTAGCCATCCGTATCTCCATGGTAGTCTCACCTACCGATTTACATGTTTAGTATACTGAATTCATTTATCTACTGTCAACCAAAAAGAAAATAGTGCTTTCCAAATCGTAAACGCATAGAAAAAATTCTCTCTAAAATCCTAACCGTTTATTTTTATATACTCTAAACAGCTAAGCTTCATACCCAATCTCAAAAAATGCCAATTCTAAAGCTACGGCTTGATTCCAACGTTCGTGAAGTGCTGAAACAGTTCCTTTATCCTTACAAACTCTATTCAACTCATCCACAAGAAATTGAACCCATTCTTTAAAAAATTCTCCTCTATGAAGATGAATCCATTCCAAATGAATATACTTCTTTGGAAGAGGTAATTCCTTAGATCCCCAATCTAAATATAAACCTTCTGCAATGACTAACATCACTAAAAGCTGAGCATAATCGGATGAATCTACCGCTGAATACATTAGTTTTTGAAACTCTTTTGTCACAGAATGTAACGTTACTTCTAAAAATTCTTTTTCTGTCACACCTAATTCTTTAAACGCTTTTTGAAAATATCCATCTTCATCTGCTTCTAGAAATCCTAATTGTTTTGCAAATCTTAGTTTTGCTTCAAGTGTGTCAGCATGTGCGACACAAGCTCCTAGCATCGATAAAAAAGCATCAAAGAAATGATAGTCTTGAATCAGATATTTTTTTAGAACTTCATCCTCAATCGTTCCTTCAAAAAGCTCCTGTATAAAACGATGATTGACTGCTGCTTGCCAATTTTTCTGACTATTTCTAAGGAATTCTTCCACAGCATCTCCCGTTTTAAAAGCATATTTTTCCATATCTAACCATTCCTTTCCTTTTCCATATTTTGTCTAGAGGACAAAAAAATCCTCTTTCATTTGCTAAATGATAAGACAAACAAAAGAGGATATTAGATGATTATTCAAATATAAGTCTTTTCCTTATTCTTTCCAATGGATTAGACATCAATAGCGAATCATTTCCCTTCGACAGTACGAACTGTATCAGGTTCAATGGGTATCATCTCAGCCATAAAGGCACCCCAAATGTTCTCTTATTTCATTCGAAAACAGTATAACAATACTGAGATTTAATGTAAAGGTTTTGATTCTATAGTTTATAAACCTTTCTAACCAGGTTACTCTTATTTATTCAGATTGTTCAATTACCTAAAATGTACATTCTTACTCATTGCATTTATAATAATAAATAAGTAAATAGATTAAGGAGAACATATGAAAGCACAAAGACCTAACTTCAAAGATATCCATTCATTTGAAGAATTTAATTGTTACTATTGGTACCGAGAAGAACTATCACAGATTTGTAGATCCCTTGGATTAGAGTATAGAGGTACGAAGCAAGAATTGAATGATATCATTCATCAATATTTTTTAGGAAATAACATAGAAAAAAGAGTGAGCAACAAAACAAAAAATCAAGTCGAAGTTATAACTTTAGAAACTCCATTACTTTACTGTGGTTTTTCTTTCAACCAAAAATTTCGAGATTATTTTTCTGCTGTAACAGGTATTAGTCCATTTAAATTTAGCGCTGATATGGCAACAGCGTGGAGAAAAGTAAAAAAAGAAAAAGACAGCAACTTCACGATTCAAGATATGATTAAAATATATTATGGTGAATCAGATTATGCCAAATATGATAGTTCAGCTTGTCAATGGAATCAGTTTTTAAAAGATTTTTGCTTAGATGAATGTAGCAATTTTTATTCTAATAAATTAAAAGTTGCATCGATTCTTTGGAAAGAAGTTAAAAACTCGAAAAATGAAAAAATTTATACAAAAGAACTTTTAAAGGAATATGAACACAAAGTAAAGGAATACCGTAAGGAAGTAGATTCTAGTTCATCAAATTAAATAAAATAGAATAGTTAATTACAAAAGAGAGAGGTAGTAAAAACAAAAAAACGATGAATACCCTAAAGTCATTCACCGTTTTCCAATCTCTTTTGTTCTTTTCTTCTTTTATTCCGTTCTCTTAATCCTTTGAAGAAGTCTTTTAAAATTTGTTGACACTCTTCTTCTAACACGCCATGTTCGACTTCTACTTGATGATTAAATCGTTCATCTTGAAGTAAATTCATAAATGTTCCTGCAGTTCCAGCCTTTGGATCAAAAGCTCCAAACGTTACTTTTTTTAAACGAGATAAAATCATGGCCCCACTACACATGGGACATGGTTCCAATGTCACAAATAATTCGCAATCTTCTAATCGCCAACTCCCTAAAGCTTCGTTTGCTTGACGAATTGCTTTAATTTCCGCATGTAAAGTTGCATCTTGTTCCATCTCTCGTAAATTATGTCCACGTCCAATAATTTCCCCATTTAGAACTACAACTGCACCAATAGGAACTTCTTCCTTATCATACGCTTTTTGTGCTTCCTTTAAAGCTTCTCTCATGAACATTTCTTTTTCCATTTGTTCGATGATTTTCACCTCATTTATCCAAAAGTTTTAACGTTTCTTCTCGTTTGATGACCAACTCTTTTACTAGATGGTATACAACTGCACAAAGAGGTGTGAAAAAAATTAAGCCTAGAATTCCAAATAAATTTCCACCTATCAAAGCTGCCGCTAATGTTAACACTGTTGGCAATCCAATCGAATTTCCTACCACACGAGGATAAATAAAATTCCCCT
>CALATC010000154.1 GCA_937891475.1 uncultured Granulicatella sp.
ATTGGTCAAGCGCAAACAGGTACAGGGAAAACAGCTTCTTTTGGATTACCAATGCTTCAAAAAATTAATCTTCGTAATCGTAAAGTACAAGGATTAGTCATTGCTCCAACACGTGAGTTAGCGATTCAAACGCAAGAAGAATTATATCGCTTAGGAAAAGATAAAAAAATTCATGTACAAGCTGTTTATGGTGGAGCAGATATTGGTCGTCAAATTCGCCAATTAAAAGAGCAACCACATATCGTAGTAGGAACACCTGGACGTTTATTAGACCACATTTCTAGAAAAACACTTCGCTTAGATAATATTGAAACATTAGTATTAGATGAAGCGGATGAAATGTTAAACATGGGATTTTTAGATGATATCGAATCAATTATTAAATTAGTTCCAGAAAACCGCCAAACTTTATTATTCTCTGCTACAATGCCAGATGATATTAAACGAATTGGAGTTCAGTTTATGAAAGAACCTGAACATGTTCGTATTAAATCAAGTGAAATGACAGCGACATTAATTGATCAATATTTTGTAAAATGTAAAGATTTTGAAAAATTTGATATTATGACTCGTTTATTAGATGTTCAAACACCAGAATTAACGATTGTATTCGGTCGTACAAAACGTCGTGTCGATGAATTAGCACGTGGACTTGAAATGCGTGGTTATCGTGCAGAAGGAATTCACGGAGATTTAAGTCAACAAAAACGTATGAGCGTTTTACGTGATTTTAAAAATAATCATTTAGATATTTTAGTGGCAACAGACGTAGCTGCACGTGGATTAGATATTTCAGGTGTAACACATGTTTATAACTACGATATTCCACAAGATCCAGAAAGTTATGTTCACCGTATTGGACGTACAGGACGTGCGGGACAAGAAGGAATGTCAGTTACTTTTGTAACACCAAATGAAATGGATTATTTACGTGTCATTGAAGATTTAACTCGTAAGAGAATGACTGCATTACGTCCACCAACTCAAATGGAAGCATTAGAAGGACAAATGAAATCTACCATTGAGCAAATTGATGAAAAAATGAAATCAGTAGATACTCGTCGTTTCAAAGAAGCTATTTCATATTTATTAGATGAATATGAAGCAGATGAATTAGCAGCATTATTAGTGAGTGGAATGATTAAAGATCCAACAGAAATTCCTGTAAAAATTACTCCAGAACGTCCATTACCAAGCCGTAAACGTGGCAATAGCCGTGGAAACTACAACCGTAGCGATCGTAAAGATAATCGTGGACGTAATGGTAAAGGAAGCTTCAAACGTAAAGAAGACCGCCGTGGTCGTGGCTTAGATGAAGAATATACTCGTGGATATAAGAGTAAAGATTCTCGCCGTAGAAATTATAAAAAGAAATCTGACAAAGGATTTACAATCCGTCAAAAATAATCAATAAGAAGACGACTCCGGTCGTCTTTTTTAGTGGAGAAATTTACTAAAGATTAGTAAAAAATTCTGACAAATGCAATTTCATTTGATACAATAAGAGATACATTATGTTTTTAAAGGGAGTATTGAAATGGCGATTATTGGTGTTGGAATGGATGCAATTGAATTATCAAGAATTGAAAAAATTGTAGTACAAGATTCCTCCTTCATTCAACGAGTGTTAACTCCAAAGGAATATGCTGTGTATGAAACTTTAGGAATCAAAAGAAAAGTAGAATATTTAGCAGGAAGATTTGCCGCTAAAGAAGCTTATTCTAAAGCCTTAGGTACTGGAATAGGAAAGTCTGTTTCTTTTCAAGATATTGAAATTCTAAATGCTGAAAATGGACAACCCTTATTAACAGCTCCGCACCCTTATCAAAGACATGTGAGTATTACGCATACAAACCATGATGCGTACGCTGTCGTTATTTTAGAAGAGACTCCCTCAAATATAGAAGAAAGAAAGTGAAGATATGTTTCCTGCGATTCATAGGAATACACGTGTAACTATTAATTTAAATGCGATTCAACAAAATATTAAAGCTGTAAAAAAACATTATCCAAATACAGATATCTTTGCAGTAGTAAAGGCAAATGCTTATGGGCATGGAATGATAGAAGTTGCCAAAGCAGCTCATGAAGAAGGAGTTGCAGGTTTTTGCGTAGCATTATTAGATGAAGCTATCCAATTAAGAAAAGAAGGGTTACAAGAACCGATTTTGATATTAGGAATTAGTCGATTAGAAGATGTACCAATTCTTTGTGATTATCGTATTTCGACAACGGTAAGTTCCTTAGATTGGTTAGAAAAAGCACAAACTCTAATTCCAGATCGAAAGAAACTCATTGTTCATTTAGCGATTGATACAGGGATGGGTAGAATTGGAGTTCGAACACCAGAACAAGTTCAAGTTGTGGAACAATTTCTAAGAGAACAGGATTCTCAATTTATTTTTGAAGGTATCTTTACTCATTTTGCGACAGCTGATGAAGCAGATACGAATCAGTTTGAACAGCAATTAGTACGATTTAACGAGTGTGTTGAAGCTTTAGAACATCGTCCAACTTATGTTCATTGTTCGAATTCAGCTGCAGCTATTTGGCATGAAGGATTAACAACCAATGTCATTCGCTGGGGAATTGGCTTGTATGGATTAAATCCTTCTAATGGAGGGTTAAGACTTCCGGATACGTTACAATTAGAAGAAGCATTAACTTGGGAAACGGAGATTGTTTATGTAAAACAACTACACGCAGGGGATACGATTAGCTATGGTGCTACGTATACTTGTAGTGAGGATGAATGGATTGCTACATTACCAGTAGGATATGCAGATGGCTATCTTCGTGCGTATGCTCCTGGTGAAGTAATTGTTTCAGGAGTAAGATGTCCAATAGTTGGTCGAGTATGTATGGATCAATGTATGATTCGTCTTCCTTATGAAATGCCAGTGGGAACTAAGGTAATGCTAATAGGAAAAGAAGGTAATGAACGTATTACGGCAGAAGAATTGTCTCATAGAAGCCACACTATTTCATATGAATCACTTTGTTTAATTAGTGATCGTGTACCAAGAATTTATAAATCATGATTAGGAGAAGGATAGATGGTAAAAAGAGGAGAAGTATATTTAGCGGACTTATCTCCTGTAGTAGGAAGTGAACAGGGAGGAAAACGTCCCGTTCTAATTGTTCAAAATGATGTTGGAAATCATTTTAGTACGACGGTCATTGTCGCTGCTATTACGGCAAAACACGAAAAAGCAAATTTACCAACACATATTGAAATTCAAAAAGATCAATTTCAATTTAGTAGGGAATCTACTGTATTATTAGAACAAGTTCGTACAATTGATAAAGTTCGATTGATTGAAAAAATAACAGAAGTTGATGATGCCTTTATGGAAAAAGTAAATGAAGGACTCAGAATTAGTTTTGGAATTTAAAAGATAACCCGTTGTTTAATCAACGGGTTATTTTTTTATCAATGTCATATTCAGGTCATATTTCTCTTTTATAGTAGACATATACATTGAGAACAAAGGAGAAATTTATATGAAAATTGCATGGAATGAAATTAAATATCAACCTAAAAAATTTATTTTAATCGAGGTACT
>CALATC010000155.1 GCA_937891475.1 uncultured Granulicatella sp.
TTCGAAAGAGTTAAATCAAAATCCCCTGTAAATGATCCATTTCATGTTGAATAACTTGAGCAGTAAAATCAGTAAAGGTTCCTGTGTGAGTTTTACCCATAGCATCTTGATAGCGAACTTCGATTTTTTGATAGCGAGTGGTGCTCTTCATTCCTGTATGAGAGAGACAACCTTCTTCAGTTTGATACGGTTGGGATTTTTTAGTAATAACAGGATTGACCATTACGATATCAAATGGGCCAGCAGCAACGATAATAATTGCCTTATGACTTCCAATCATATTCGCTGCTAAGCCGACACAACGGTCACGGTTGGCACGTAATGTATCTTGTAAGTCAATAATGACTTGTTTGTCAGTAATAGGATTAGCAGGGATTGCTTTTTGTGATAAGAAAAATGGGTCTTTAACAATATCTTTTTTCATACTTGTCTCCTTTATTCTTGGCACATTCCAAGAAATATTTTAGTAATTTCTTCAGGGGATTCTACTCCCCCTTTTAAAATCCAGTGGAAAATAATGGCGCTATTGCTATAAATGAATACTTCTCTAGCATAGTCTTCTGGCATAGGTAGTTCTTGTTTTAAATTTTGCTTAATTGAATCCATTTTTTCCATTAGTTCGATTAAAAACTTTCGAACGAGTTGGTTCGTATACGTGAAACGGCTCGTAGCGACTGCGTGTATAAATTCAAATTCTTCTTTTAAATATTCGAAAATTTGAACGACTGCAGGATAGGCTTCTTGTTTTTGAGCAATAGGATACTGATGCAAAATCGTTAAAATATGATGCAAAATTTCTTCTTCTAACTGACTCATCATATCGAATTTATCCACATAATGTAAATAAAAAGTTCCACGATTCACGCCTGCAGTGCGAGAAATGTCACTAACCGTAATAGCTTCAAAATCTTTTTCTTGAAGAAGTTGAATTAAGGCTGTTTTTAAAATTTCTTTCGTTTGAGTTTGTCGTTTTTGAACTTCCATCGTCTCATCCTTCTTAAATCAACACACAGCTTCTAATTGCGCATTGAAATTTCTGTAGCGCTATTATATAGTAAATTTAAACAATAATCAACACGTTGTTCATTTAATAAGTAGAGGGAAAAGTGATGACATATATACAAGTAAAAAATAGTTTTAAACGATATCAAGTAGGAGAAACTGAAATTATTGCGAATCATGATGTGAATTTTGAAATTGAGAAAGGTGAATTCGTCATTATTCTTGGTGCATCCGGAGCAGGAAAATCCACTGTCCTAAATATTTTAGGGGGGATGGACACTAATGATGAAGGAGAAGTATGGATTGATGGTGTCAATATTTCAAACTTTGATGAAACGCAATTAACGTATTATCGTAGGGATGATGTAGGTTTTGTGTTTCAGTTTTATAATTTAGTACCAAATTTAACAGCAAAAGAAAATGTAGAATTAGCTGCTGAAATTGTGAAGGATGCTTGGGACGCAGAAGAAGCTTTGGAAGCAGTAGGTTTAGGACATCGTCTTCATAATTTTCCTGCACAATTATCGGGTGGGGAACAACAAAGAGTATCGATTGCTAGAGCGATTGCGAAAAAGCCGAAGATTTTACTCTGTGATGAGCCTACAGGGGCATTAGATTATCAAACAGGCAAGCAAGTATTGAAGATTTTACAAGAAATGTCGAGAGATTATGGAGCAACTGTTATTATCGTTACCCATAATACGGCATTAGCGCCATTAGCGAATCGTGTCATTCATATGCATGATGCTAGGGTAAAAAGTATTGTACTGAATGAATCTCCGCAAGCGATTGAGGAATTGGAATATTGAGAGGAGAAGAATCGTGAAGAAAAAAATATTGAATAAAGCGATTCTTTCTTCATTGAAGGAATCGAAGGGAAGATTTTTATCAATCTTATGTTTAATGATGCTTGGTTCATTTGCATTAGTAGGATTAAAAGTTTCGGGTCCGGATATTCAAGAAACGGTTCACCAATATTTGGAGAAGTATCATACAGCGGATATTTTTGTGTTGGCAGATTATGGATTAAGTCCAAAAGATCAAGAAGATTTAAAAGAAGAAAATGCAGAGGTAGAATTTGGATATTTTGTGGATACTGTAATAGAGGATAGCCCACAAGCGATTCGAGTATTTTCTAAGACTGCTCAACAATCGGAAGTGGAATTAGTGAGTGGGTCTTATCCAAGTAATCTTGATGAAGTGGTATTAGATGAACAGCTATCGAAAAATTATCAAATCGGGGATTTCATAAGTTTAAATGAAGTAAAGTCTCCGTCATTGTTAAAACAACACGAGTTTAAAATTGTGGGATTTGCTCATTCGAGTGAAATTTTATCGAAAAATAGTAAAGGAGTCTCGACTGCAGGAAGTGGAGATTTATCAGGATTTGCAGTTGTTCTACAAGAAAGTTTTGATAGCTCTGTTTATACGATTGCCCGTTTACGTTATCCGAATTTACGTAATTTGAAAACATTTAGTAGGGAATACTTAGATGAAGTGGTTGGGATTCAACAATCTATCGAAGAAAAATTATCCGATAATGGAACCGTAAGGCTGAATGATTTAAAAGAGGAAGCAGATGGAAAAATCCAAGATGGAGAAGAACAAATTTCCAAAGCTAAAAATCAACTAGAAGAGGGAAAAACGAAGCTAGAAGATGGGAAACAACAATTAGCCAATCAAGAAGGTAAATTAGTTCGAAGTCAAAACGAACTCGCACAAAATCAGGGCTCTCTAAATAGAGGGAATCAAGAAATTCAACAAGCAAAACAAAACTTACAAAGTCAGTTTGAATTACTGGAAGCTAATCGAATACAGTTAGAAACCTCCAAACAAACGTTGGATCAACAAAATAGTGCCTTGCAAGAAGGAAGAAAGAAAGTAGCGGAAGCAGAGCAACAATTAGAAGCTCAAAAAGAAAAAGGACTTCCTCAAACAGCATTATCTGCTATGCAAGAAAAAATCCTTCAACAAAAACAAAAATTAGAAGCTGGGACTACCGCTTATGAACAAGGCATGAGGCAATATGAGAGCGGATGGTCTAGTTATCAAGAAGGCTTGAAACAGTACCAAGAAGGATTAGCAATCATTCAGTCTAAACAAAATACGCTAGATGCTGGACAAAGGGCATTAGCAGAAGGTAAAAGACAAATTGCTGCTGGTGAGGAAGCTATAGCGAAAGCAAAACAAGAACTTATTGACAAACAAAACCAATATACAGATGAAAAAGAAAAAGCTGAAGGAAAGATGAGTCAAGCTGAAACAGATTTAGAAGATGCAAAAGTCAAAGCTTCAAAACTAACGAAACCTCGTTATTCTGTTTATACTCGCTCAACTATGCTAGGCAGTGAAGGCTATTTAAATATGAAGTCTACCGCAGATGGAATTATTTCTGTAGCGAATTTATTTCCTGTTGTGTTATATGCTGTAGCAGCTTTGGTGACAGTGACAACGATGACTCGTTTTGTGAATGAAGAACGAATGAATGCCGGCATTTTAAAAGCGCTAGGTTATAGTACATTTGATGTGATGAAGAAATTTGCCTTTTATGGTTTTAGTGCAGGGATGATTGGAACAATCCTAGGAATTGGTTTAGGAACTTACTTTTTACCAAGTATATTAGGCGTTACTTTATTAAAAGAAACGATTCTTCCTTCGATTTCGCTATT
>CALATC010000156.1 GCA_937891475.1 uncultured Granulicatella sp.
GATAATTGATCTTGTTTCTTCTTACTTCTTTGAATTTCTTTAAAAAATTCTCTTGCAGATTTTCTTAAAGCACCTTTTTGAAAAATAACCCATTGTTCTGCTAAATCACTCGTTGCTACAGACACTTGAATGACTTGCGTATTCATTTCACTAACGGTTCTCTCAATATATTCATCTGCAGTTTCATCTTCTGCTGTAAAAATAACTTTCACTTGAGAAGATTCAAACGACTGAGTAATTCCTGGAACAAATTGTGCATCAAAAACAATCCACACTTCAACATGTTCAAATTTTCTAAAATTAGCGCAATGATGGATGAGTAAATCACGAGCACTTTCTAAATCACCTTGTTTTTTTAAACTCACTAATTCAGGCCAAGCTCCAATCATATTATATCCATCAATAATATATAATTGTTTCTTCATAAATCACCTATTAATGACGAGAACGGAAAACTTCATACATCATTAAAGCACTTGCGACACTTGCATTTAAACTTTGAACATGTCCTGTCATTGGAATCGTAATCATCTCATCTACGGCATCTTTAACAATACGAGATACTCCTTTTCCTTCATTACCCATGACAATCGCAATTGGACCTTTTGTATTCCATTGACGATAATCCGTCCCTTTCATATCTGTTCCAAACACCCAAACTCCACGTTCTTTTAATTGTTCAATCGTTTGAGTTAAATTCGTCACACGAACAACGGGAACATGCTCGATAGCCCCTGTAGAAGCTTTTGCTACAGTAGAAGTTAAAGAAACACTTCTTCTCTTCGGAATAATAATACCGTGAACTCCCGTAGCATCTGCAGTACGTAAAATACTTCCTAAATTATACGGATCTTCAATTCCATCTAAAATTAAAATAAATGGATCTTCATTTTTTCCTTGAGCCTTTTCAAAAACATCCTCTAAAGTCGCATATTCGTAGGCTGCAATGGAAGCAACAACTCCTTGATGGACAACTTCTCCAACAAGATCTTGTAATTTAGCTTTCGGAACATTTTGAATTTGAATTCGATGTTCTTTTGCTAAATCAATAATAGGTGTAATTTCTTTTCCAGATAAAGCTTCTTGAACCCATAATTTATTCACACGTTCTGGTTGTTGTAAAGCTTCTCTTACTGCATGACGTCCATATACAAAATCTGTGGACTCTTGTTCATTTGAAGAACTTTCCGGTGTATATTTTGGACGAGGTGCTTTAGCCTCTTTTTTGAAGCCCTTTGGTTGACTTCCTTTTTTTCGATTCGAATTTTTTTCTTGTCTAGCCATGTTTTTCCTCCACTTGTTGAATACACCATGCAATCACTTCATCTAATCGCTCTTTTTGTCCACTTAAATATAAATAGCCAATCATTGCTTCAAATCCTGTAGACATACGATACGTAATGACATCCGCATTTTTTGCCTTAGTATGACTCTTCGCATTTCTTCCACGTTTGAAGTATTCTAATTCTTCTTCTGTTAAAAATGACTCGCTATCCAACATTTGTTGAATTAAATTCGCTTGAGCCTTGGCAGAAACATAACGAGTAGCTTCACGATGCAAAACATTTGGTTTCGTCTTCCCAGTTCTTAACACATGTTGACGAATATATAATTCATAAATGCCATCACCCATATAAGCTAATGTTAATCCATTTAATAAATGCCAATCTTTAATGATTTCCATTATACTCTTCTCCATCTTGTTCCTTGAGCAGTATCTTCTAACACAATTCCTTGAGCTTTCAATAATTCTCTAATTTCATCGCTTCGTGCAAAGTTTTTCGCTTTTCTTGCTTCTAAACGTTCATCAATTAATGCTTGAATTTCATCATCTACTAACTCTTCTTGAACTTCTTTCATTCCAAAAATCGCAAATAATTGTTCAGCTTTTTGTAATAATTTTTCTAAAATAACACGGGATACTGCTTCACGTTCTAAATAAACATTCCATTCTTTTACGAATTGATATAAAACAGTCATACCATTAGCAGCATTAAAATCATCATCCATTTCTTCTTGGAATTTGCCTTCTAATGCTTCAAATCCAGCCCATACATCTTGGTCATCTTCTAATGACTCAACAGCCTGTTCTAAACGATAACGTGTATTGCTAAAAGTTGTTTGGATTTTTGACACATTCGCTGTTGCTTCTTGTAATGAAGACTCGCTGAATTTTAACGGTCTACGATAGTGCGCACTTGCTAGGAAGAAACGTAAAATTTGAGGATCAATTTCTTTAATAATATCGTGAACTAATACGAAATTACCAAGAGATTTACTCATTTTTTCGCCATCTTCACCCATTGTTACAAAGGCATTATGCATCCAATAACGAGCAAATGGATGTCCAGTTTTTGATTCACTTTGCGCAATTTCATTTTCATGGTGTGGGAATGCTAAGTCTTGTCCGCCACCGTGAATATCAATCGTATCTCCTAAATGTTTCGTAGCCATTACGGAACATTCAATATGCCAACCTGGACGACCTTTGCCCCAAGGAGAATCCCAACTAATTTCACCTGGTTTAGCACTTTTCCATAACGCAAAGTCTAATGGATTTCTCTTTTTAGCATCATCTGCACTTTCCGTTCTTTGGCTAGCTCCTACTTGTAAATCTTGAATACTTTGATCACTTAATTTTCCATAATCTTTGAACTTTTCAGTGATGAAATATACATCTCCACCAGATTCATATGCTGCTTCTTTTTCGACTAATTCCTTTACAAAGGCAATAATATCATCCATTGTATTCATAACGGTTGGATTTAAAGTTGCTTTTTTAACATTTAAAGCTGATGTATCTTCATAGAAAGCTTCAATATATTTTTTAGAAACTTCTTCAGGTGTCATTCCTGTTTCATTCGCTGCTTTAATAATTTTATCATCCACATCTGTAAAATTCGAAACATAGTTCACATCGTATCCACGATATTCAAAATAACGACGGATAGTATCAAATGCAACCGTACTTCTTGCATTTCCAATATGAATATAATTGTAAACCGTTGGTCCGCAAACATACATTTTTACCTTACCTGGTTCTAGTGGTTTAAATTCTTCTTTTTGACGTGTTAAAGTGTTATATACTTGAATCATAATTTCCTCCATATAATTCTGTGATTTCTTGTTCTTCTTTTGAATGAATTCGAACAACTTTAGCAGGCAATCCTACTGCTGTTGTATGAGCTGGAATATCTGATAATACGACTGCTGCTGCACCAATTTTGGCACCTTCTCCAATCGTAACTGGTCCAATAACTTGAACATGAGCAGACAATAATACTCCATCTTCAATAGTTGGATGACGTTTCCCCGTTTGTTTCCCTGTTCCGCCTAATGTAACCCCATGGAACATTTTCACATCATCCCCAATAATCGCTGTTTCACCAATGACGATTCCCATTCCATGGTCAATGAAAAATCGACGACCAATTTGCGCTGCCGGGTGAATTTCAATTCCAGTAAAAAATCGACTAAATGTACTCAGCATGCGAGCAAGAAGTCTACATCGGCAAGTAGTGTGTAACCAATGTGCTAATCGATGCATAACTGTCGCATGATAGCCTGGATACGTTAAAACAATTTCTAAACTACTTCGTGCAGCTGGATCGTTCTTTTTATAGGTTTCCATATCCTCTTGAAAACGTCCCATCTCCTCACTCTCCTTTACTTGTACTATTTTTTTATTATAGCATATTTTCTACCGTTTTTTCGCTATCTCAAACTAGGAAACTAAAAAAAGACTTTTCAGCGAAGAAAAGTCTTTCTACTCTCTCATAGACTAACGGTCAAACAAAATGATTTTTTTATGTAACATGTATGAGACTCGCTTTTTTAGCGAGCTATGCCGCATCACAGAAATCAATTTCTGTTTTCTTTCGGTAAAACTAAGTTCAAAATTACACCCGCTAATGCACATAATGCTGTACCTGATAATGTCACAGGACCTAATTCTAAAATCGCTCCACCTAATCCTAACACTAACATCGAACTCGCAATAATCAAATTACGCACTTCTCTAAAATCTACTTGCTTTTCAATTAAAACTTTCAAACCATTACTTGCAATAACTCCATATAGTAAGATAGCCATACCTCCAAGCACTGCATTTGGAATAGTTGAAATTAACGCTGTAAACTTCCCAAGGAAACTCAACCCAATCGCAAATAATGCTGCATTACGAATCACTGAAACACTTGCAATTCTTGTCATCCCTACAACCCCAGTATTCTCACCATAAGTTGTGTTCGCAGGTCCACCCATAAACGCTGAAACTGCAGTCGCAACACCATCTCCAATTAATGTACGATGTAAGCCCGGTGTTTTCAAAAATTGTCTTCCACAAATCTGACTTAAAACTGTATGGTCTCCAATATGTTCTGCAATCGTCACAACAGCTACTGGTAAAATTGCCCAAGTTTCAGGACCAAAATACCAGTGATATTCTTTGAAAAATCCATTTGTTGAAAATGGTAAATATAATTGAGGAATCGCAATCCAATCTGCTTCTAATACTGGAGTAAAATCTACTAATCCAAACAGTACAGCTACAATATATCCTCCAATAATTCCGAATAAGAATGGAATAATTTTTAAAAATCCTTTAGCTTTTGTATTAATAAATGCTGTAATCAAGAAAGTTACAATCGCTACTGTTATTTGTTGAACGGTACCATCTTTAATAAATCCTGCATTCGTAACGGCTGAATTTGCTAACCCTAAACCAATTACCATAATCATTGGTCCAATAACAATCGGTGGTAATAAACGGTCAATCCATTTTGTTCCAATTAATTTAACCGCTAATGCTACTACTACATAAACAAGACCGACAAGAACAACCCCTGACTGAGCTGCTGAAACATCGCCATTCATTTGCTTCATCGCAAATGCCATCGCTGAAATAAATGCAAACGAAGACCCTAAGTACACTGGCACTTTAAATTGAGTAGCTACCATGTAAATCAGAGTTCCTAAACCTGAAGCAAATAATGCTACAGAAACAGGCATTCCTAAAATTAATGGTACTAAAATCGTTGCCCCAAACATCGCAAACACATGTTGCAAGCTCAGTAACAATCCTTTGGCAAAAGGTGGATTTTGGTCCACATCGAGTAATAAATTGACTTTTGAAGTTTGTAACTCCATCATTCCCTCTTTTCCGGGCCTTTTTGTGCATACAAAAAAGCAACCCTATTTATTTTTGTTTGCAAAAGGGCTGCTTTCATATAGAAGAATTCTCTCTATGCATAAAAAATTCTCCTAGAAATCTAAACTTGAACTATGATCGCCTTTTTCACCTCACGGGATGAATTTAAAAGCCCTCGCTATGCGAAAGTATACTAAACTTTTCATGAAATAACAAGTATTTTTTCGTTTATTTGAAAATTTGTCAAATTTTACACAACGAGCATATCTGTCTCTTAGGTTTAATATTCATTGTATTTTGCTTAAAAATTAATTATAATACAAGCATAAAAAAAGCGATTTTTTGGCGACTCTTTTATGTATAACTGTATAAGTTATATTTTGTAAACTATTCTAATCTAAGAAATACAATAGTAAGTGTTAAAGATAAAAATATTGAATTAGGGGATGAATATATGAAAAAGAGAATATTAACGAGCTTGATAACCGTTTTAGGAATAGCCTTATTTTCTTTTCTAAAAAATTATATGAATGTATCATTAGTAATGAGCGCAGTAATCTCCTCTATTTTTATAATTTTAGGTGTATTCATGATTGAATTTCGTTATAACAAATAATTCTGAAAGATGGTGTATCTCAGCCATAAGTGAGAAAGTTATACAGTGAGCTTCTCTTGGCTCTTAAATCAAAAAAGTTATCATTAAATTTTACGCCACTTGGAGTGCGTATAAAAAACAGGGACAAAATAATTGCCCCTGTTTTTTATCTTTCTATACCTTCTAAATCCAAAACTTTCTGTTGTCCATAAATGCTGTAATTTCCATTCACAACAAATGCAATAATACAAACAATAGCTGCATATGGCATCATACTATATCCGAATACTTCACCGATAATAAAAATAGGGGCTAGCCAAGTGTTTGTTGCACTTCCAAAAACAGCTCCATAACCCAGCGCTGCTGCTACCATTGGAGAAATTCCTAACCACGAACTCATTACAATCCCTAATGAAGAACCAATTGAAAAGAGAGGCGTTACTTCTCCACCTAAAAATCCTGCACTAAGAGAAAAAACTGTTAACCCTAATTTCAAAATCCAATCCTGTACATAAATTGTTTCACTATAAAAACTAGCATGAATTAAATTCGTTCCTAATCCTGCATAACGACCACTGCCAAGAGCTGCAATTAAAATACTAACAGCAATCCCTAATAAAAA
>CALATC010000157.1 GCA_937891475.1 uncultured Granulicatella sp.
TTATTTAATACGAATAATAAAGTAGAAATGAAAAAATAATGAATTGAAAAAGAGTAAAAGAAAGTCCTTATCATAGAATTAGTATAGCTGGGGTCCGTTGCTAACGAACCAACCGTTTGTGATGTTGAAAAGAAACGAAATTAATTCAAACGCGCAAGAAACATAAAAGAATGTGTACACCATAGACTTCTTACAGTAGTACGAGTAATAGAATCTGCAGAAGCAGATTCTATTACTGGAAAATTTGAGACCAAGGCTCAAATTTTAGGCATGAGACTTGCAAAGCAAGTCTGCTGTCGTCCAAATACTACTGTACCCAAGAAGTCTATAAACAAGATGTACTATTTTAGAATAAGTCCAATCTTCCCCAAACCCATTGCAATCACAGAAATTTTTGGTAAACTAATAATTATGTAATTGAGAATGATTATCAATTAGGAAGGAGAGATTATGAAATTTAAACATTTAAGCATCCTTTTGCTCATTCTATCATTAATATCTTTATCAGTTGGAGCACAAACATTTTCTTGGGGACTATTCATCCAACAAGATGATAAAATGCAACAAGTATTTTGGTTATCTCGAGTTCCAAGACTATTGAGTGTGATATTAGCGGGAAGTTCTATGAGTATTGCAGGATTATTAATACAGACAATGACGCAAAATGAATTTGCAGCACCTAGTACGATTGGTACCACTGAAGCAGCAAAATTAGGACTACTATTAAGTTTATTCTTTTTTAATGGACCTAGCTTATTTCAGAAAATGCTATGTGCCTTTATCTGTTCCTTTGCACTCACCATTGTGTTTATTATGATTCAGCAATCGTTAGAATTAAAAGAGAAATGGATGATTCCTCTAGTAGGGTTAATTTTTAGTGGAATGATTTCAGCCTTTACAAATATGATATCGTATCAATTTCATCTTGTACAAAGTTTAACGTCATGGACTCAAGGCTCCTTCTCCATGATTCAAACTCACCAATACGAATGGTTATTCTTTGGTTTAATTACCATTATTGTTTCTACAAAATTAGCACATGTTTATACGATTGCTAATTTAGGAGAATCGATTAGTTTGAATTTAGGAATTTCTTATAAGACGTTAGAATGGTTAACATTATTACTCGTTTCACTTACAACGAGTGTTACGATGATAACGGTAGGATCACTTCCTTTTATAGGGATTATTATTCCAAATTTAGTACGCTATTTATCGGGAGATGATTTAAAAAAGACGATTCCACAAACAGCTCTATTAGGTGCAGTACTAGTTCTAGCATGCGATATTGTAGCTCGATTAGTTATTCGGCCTTATGAAGTATCAGTTAGTCTGATTTTAGGGATTGTTGGAGCTGGACTCTTAATTAGTCAAATCTTAAGAATTAGCTCGCAAAGAAGGGGGAGCATCCGATGAAGAAAAGAACCCTTCTATTAACAATCACATTAGTAAGCTTATTACTCATTATCAGTGCTATTTTTTTATTTTTTCCAATCGGAAATATGGGAAAATTTTCTGTCCTCTTATTTAAAAAGAGAGTTTTAAAATGGTTAGTCATTTTATTAGTTAGTTTATGTGTTTCGATATCGACTATTAGTTTCCAAACAATTGTACAAAACCGATTTTTAACACCAGGTGTTCTTGGAATTGAGAGTGTCTTTGTATTGTTTCAAACATTGGTTTATTGGGGACAATTAAGTCTAGGAATGGAAACAGCGCCAAATCTATGGATTTCAATCTTCACGATTGTGTTGCAGATAATCTTTTTCTTCCTCATTTATCGAGCCTTTAATGATTTATTATCGATTCCATTTTCGATGCTATTATTCATTTGTTTAGCGTTTGGAACATTGTTTAGAAGTTTAAGTACATTTGTTCAAGTATTAATGGATCCAAATGAATTTGATAAATTGCAAGGAAAATTATTTCCATCCTTCCAAAGAATGCATCATCAAAGTGAATTAGTCATTGTAGTGGTTATATTAACAGCTATCTCAGTAATCTATTTAATAAGAAAACATATGGTGTTAAATGTATTTCACCTTGGAAAAGTTCAAGCCCAAATACTAGGTGTAAATGTCGCAAAAGAAGAGAAGTGGATTTTATTAGTAATTGTATTACTAACTAGTCTGTCTACAACATTGGTAGGTCCAATGCAATTTTTAGGATTTATGATTGCAAATGTAACGTATCAATGGATTAAAGATTATCGACACTTACATATGTGGACGATTGCATTTTTATTAGGAAGTATTTTATTACTTGGAGGACAACTTATTATTGAGAAGCTCTTCCATTTAAATATTCCAATTAGTGTCGTCATAGAATGGTTTGGAGGATTATTATATTTTGTATTGTTATTGAAAGGAAGGTACCGTAGTGGAATTAAAAAATATTCATAAAGCATATGATACGGTAGTTGTCGATTCCGTTTCATTAACGATTCCCAAAAATCAGTTAACAGCTTTTATCGGACCAAATGGAGCAGGAAAATCTACTTTAGTTTCCATTATGAGTCGATTATTACAAAAAGATTCTGGTCAATTATGGATTAAAGGTAAAGAAATTGAAGCTTGGAATTCAAAAGAACTCGCAAAAGAATTATCCGTTTTAAAACAAAATCAATCATTTCAAGTATCTTTAACAGTAGAAGAGTTAGTTAGCTTTGGTCGTTATCCTTATTCAAAAGGAAAGTTATCGACACTTGATTATCAAATGATTGATCAAGCATTAAAACATACGAATTTATTAGAGTTAAGGGATCGTTCGATACAAACGTTATCAGGTGGGCAATTGCAAAGAGTCTTTATCGCAATGGTATTAGCTCAAGATACAGACATTGTCTTACTAGATGAACCCTTAAATCATTTAGATTTAAAACAAGCAGTAGAAATTATGAAATTACTTCGGTATATGGTAGAAAATCTTGATAAAACGGTTGTCATTGTGATGCACGATTTAAATATGGCGATTAACTTTTCAGATTATTTAGTAGCCTTTAAAAAAGGAAAATGTGAGTTTCATGGTAAAACCATGGATGTGGTTACGAATCATAGCTTATCAGACTTATATGAAATTGATATCGAAGTGATAGAAGTTTCAGGAAAAAAATATATTACAGTAAAGTAGGAGAAAAATATGAAAAAATTATTAACAACCGTAGTTATGGGAGCAACATTTTTATTAGCTTCTTGTGGTACAAAAACAACAAATGTAACACCCACTACACAAGAAAATTCAGTGAAACAAGTACAATTAACAGATGGTTCAGAAACTGTTGAAGTGAAGTCAAATCCAAAGAAAATTGTGACTTTTGACCTAGGTGCAGCAGATACATTACGTGCCATTGGAAAAGAAGACGCAATTGCAGGAATGCCAACAAAACCATTACCAACGTATATTAAAGATTTAGGAGAAAAAGTACAAAATGTAGGAAGCATGAAAGAACCAGATATCGAAGCAATTGCAGCAATGCAACCTGACTTAATTATTGCTTCTGCACGTACAAAAGATTTTATCCCTCAATTAAAAGAAATTGCTCCAACTGTAATCTTTAATGTTGATAGTAAAGATTATTGGGGTTCTGTTCAAAAAAATGTTAAAAGCTTAGCGAGCTTATTTGATGAAGCAACTCAACAAAAAGCAAGTGCTCAAGTAAAAGAATTACAAACAACGATTGATACAATTGCAGCTCAAAATGAAAAACATAGCGAAAAAAGTTTAGCGATTATGTTAAATGAAGGTAAAATGTCTGCATTTGGAGCACAATCACGTTTTGGATTTTTATATCAAGATTTAAAATTCCGTCCAACAGATGCTAAAATTGAAGATAGCAGACACGGACAAGAAATTAGTTTTGAAGGTGTTAGTGAATTAAACCCTGATG
Source organism: uncultured Granulicatella sp. (assembly GCA_937891475.1). Next base: position 3,887 of record CALATC010000157.1, read on the forward strand.
TTTTATTTGTATTAAATCGTACATTAGCAATTGGTGGAGATAATTCTAAAGCAGATGCCTTAATGAAAAATGAATTAATTCAAGCAACAAATGCTGTAAAAAATAATAAAGTAGTAAACTTAACTTCTGACTTATGGTATTTAAGTGGTGGAGGATTAGAATCTACTAAATTAATGCTACAAGACTTACAACATGTATTTCAATAATGATTAAGACGACGCAAGTCGTCTTTTTTTGTCCTTATTGTACAATTAACACTATTAATGAAATAAAATTTTGCTATAATAATGTTAAAGGTTATTCAAAATGGAGGTGATATCATGTCATTGATTAAAATTGAAAATTTAACATTTTCGTATTTTTCATCTACAAAACCTGTGTTTGATGACGTGAGTTTTTCTTTAGACACAAATTGGAAAACAGGGTTAATTGGTAGAAATGGAATCGGAAAATCAACCTTGTTTAAGTTATTATTAGAACAAGAATCTTATCAAGGAAAGATTCATAAAAGTGTTGAATTTGTTCAATTTCCTCCAAATCACCTAGATTTTTCAAAGACCGGGATGGAATTATTAGAAGAGTGGACACCTCAAGAAGATGAGTGGAAAGTATATCGTGAACTTCATCAGTTGAAGTTAGCTGAAAGTCTTATGGAAAGAAAATTTGAAACTCTTTCTAAAGGAGAACAAACTAAACTTCTTTTGGCGATATTATTTACGAAAGATAATGGATTTTTATTGATTGATGAACCAACAAATCATCTTGATGTGAATGGAAGAAAAATTGTATGTGATTATCTGAAGAGTAAAAAAGGATTTTTATTGATTTCTCATGATAGAGATTTTTTAGATGGATGTATTAATCATGTCATTTCTTTTAACAGAAATTCAATTGATATACAATCGGGGAATTTTACGTCATGGTATGAAAATAAAGTATCGAAAGATCAGTATGAGTTTAATCAAAATGAAAAAATTAAAAGTGAGATTGAGCGATTAAATAAAGCAGCAAGACAGACAAAAGTTTGGTCGAATAAAGTTGAAAATACGAAGAATGGTGTGAAAATTTCTGGTATAAAGCCAGATAAAGGACACATCGGACGTTTGTCAGCAAAAATGATGCAAAAGACCAAAAACTTAGAAAAACGTCAGCAAAAAGCAATCGAAGAAAAAGAAAATTTATTAAAAGATCTTGAAAGAACAGATAGTTTATTCCTTCGTCCTTTACAACATCATAAATCTTTGCTTATATCTGCTAGTGAGTTGAGTTATCGATTTGGAGAAAGAAAACTATTTTCTAATATCAATTTTGAAATTCATCAAGGGGATGTTATTGCTATAAATGGACCCAATGGTAGTGGAAAATCAACCCTCATAAAAATATTAATGGGTCAATATCTTGATTATATTGGCGAGTTAAAAATAGCGAATCAATTAGAAATTTCATATATTTCGCAAGATGCTTCTTCCTTGGAAGGAGATTTAATAAACTATATTCATAGTCATGGAGTAGATGAAACTACTTGTCGAACAATTTTAAGTAAATTAGATTTTCCGAAAGAATTATTTGATACAAATATGCAATTCTATAGTGATGGTCAAAAAAAGAAAGTGCTAATTTCTATTAGCCTTTCTAAACCTGCTCATCTCTACATTTGGGATGAACCTCTAAATTTTATTGATGTCATTTCAAGAATACAAATTGAAGAATTAATCAAAGAAGTGAAGCCAACCTTGATTTTAATTGAACATGATCAACGGTTTGTAACGAATATTGCTAATAAAATAATACAATTATAAAAAAAGTCGACTCTGTACTGCACCCCAAAAGTTAGACATAAAAAATCTAACTTTTGGGGTGTTTTTTTATGAAATTAACTTATGAAGATAAAATAGAAATTTATCAACTAAGAAAACAAGGCGAAAGCTTAAAGAATCTTTCACAGAAATACGATATTTCCGTTTCTAATATTAAATACTTAGTTCGATTGATTGATCGATATGGGATAGAAATTGTTAAAAAAGAAAAAAATCGTTACTATTCACCAGAGCTAAAGCAGGAAATAATGGATAAAGTTCTTTTAGAAGGTCGTTCACAATCAAGTGTATCTATTGATTACGCACTTCCAAATTGGGGTTTACTTTCGAATTGGCTAGCACAATATAAGAAAAATGGGTATACTATTGTTGAGAAAACAATAGGGAGACCAAGTACAATGGGACGTAAACCAAAGAAAAAATTAGAAGAAATGACAGATTTAGAACGTCTTCAACTAGAGAATGAATACTTAAGAGCGGAGAATGCAATTCTAAAAAAGTTGAGAGAACTCCGATTGAAGGAGGAAAAAGAGAAAGAAGAAAGACTGAAATTGTTCAAGAATTAATCAATGAATTTGCGTTGGATATTCTTCTTAAAGTAATTAAATTAGCTCGTTCAACGTACTATTATCATTTAAAACAAATGAACCAACCAGATAAGGATCAACAGATTAAAGATGAAATACAAGAAATTTTTACCGAACATAAGGGAAACTATGGTTACCGTAGAATTCATTTAGAATTGAGAAATCGTGGATTAAAAGTGAATCATAAGAAGGTACAACGCTTAATGAAAGTTCTTGGTTTAATTGCTCGTATTCGTCGTAAACTCAAGTATTATTCCCACAAAGGAGATGTTGGTAAGAGATCAGATAATCTGATTCAACGTGATTTTGAAGGGACTAAACCAATGGAAAAATGTTACACAGATGTAACGGAGTTTGCCATTCCGAGTAGCGAACAGAAATTATATTTATCACCAGTTTTAGATGGATTTAACAGTGAAATTATTGCGTACAATCTTTCACGCTCACCTAACTTACAACAAGTAAAGACAATGTTGAATGAGGCATTTACAGATGAAAATTACGAGAACACTATTCTCCATAGCGACCAAGGTTGGCAATACCAACATGATTCTTATCATCAATTTTTAGATAGTAAAGGTATACTACCATCTATGTCACGTAAGGGAAACAGTGCAGATAATGGTA
>CALATC010000158.1 GCA_937891475.1 uncultured Granulicatella sp.
TTGCAGGGTTTTGTGGTATTTCTACTCGCAATAGTGTGAATCGTATTATTCATGATTTAAAATCGGAAGGCGTTGTCGAAATCAAAAATCAGAAAATTATTGTAAAAGATATTAGTTACTTAGCAGATTTTACTGGAAGAGAAGGCTAATAAGAGCTTGTATTAAGGAGAACCATTATGGATGAAAAAGAACTAAAACTAAAAGAATTATTAAAGGAAATTGGGAAAATTGTTGTTACTTACTCAGGTGGAATTGACAGTAGTTACTTATTAAAAGTAGCATTGGACACGCTTGGAAGTGAGAATGTTTTAGCAGCTGTAGTGAATTCTGAATTATTCCCAGATTACGAGTTCGATATGGCCATTGATCTGGCTAATGACATGGGAGCTCGTGTTATCGGATTAGAAATGGAAGAATTATCAGATCCGCGAATTGCAGCAAATACTCCTAAAATTTGGTATTACAGCAAGAAATTATTGTACCAAACAATTAAACAACATGTAGAACAAGAAGGGTTTACAGTACTATCAGATGGTACGATTATGGATGATGTAGATGATTTTCGTCCAGGAGTAAAAGCTCGTAATGAAGAAGGCGTTCGTAGCTTATTACAAGAAGCTGGATTATATAAAAGTGAAATTCGTCAATTAGCCAAAAGACTTGGCGTAGAAAATTGGAATAAAGTACCTTCTTGCAGTATGGCATCTCGTTTCCCATATGGTACAAAGATTACTGCAGAAAAAGTTCGTTGGGTACAAGAAGCAGAGGCTTATTTAATTCAATTAGGATTCGAACAAGTTCGTGTACGTGTTCATCAAGATTTAGCAAGAATTGAAGTATCTCTGGATTTAGTCCCTAAATTATTAGACCATCGTCAAGAAATTGAAAGTAAATTACGCTCGATTGGATTCAGTTATGTTGCATTAGACTTAGCAGGTTATCAGTATGGACGAATGAATCAAGTGTTAAGTGACAAAGAAAAAGCAAAAATTGGATAAGAGATAAAGGAGAACTTTGATAAGGAGTTCTTCTTTCTTTGCATAGAAATGAGGAGAGTATGGAAGCTCAAGAAGTATTACAATTTTGGTTTGAGGAATTAGAACCAAAAGACTGGTTTGTAAAATCAGATGTGTTAGATGAAGAGATTAATCGACGTTTTTTAAAAATTCATCAAGCTGCTATTGCTGGAGAATTAAGTCATTGGAGAAAGACTGTTCAGGGAAGATTAGCAGAAATTATCGTATTAGATCAATTTTCTAGAAATTTATATCGTGATGATGCAAGAGCATTTTTATATGATGGTATGGCGCTTGTATTAGCACAAGAAGCCTTACCGTATTCAAAAGAATTGACGGTCATTGAACGAAGCTTTTTATATATGCCATTTATGCATTCAGAATCATTAGCGATTCACGAAGAGGCGGAAAAATTATTTTCTGAACCTGGAATGGAAAAACGTGCGAAATATGAACAGATGCACCGAAACATTATTGAACAGTTTGGACGCTATCCACATCGTAATGAAATTTTAGGAAGAAAATCGACTGAAGAAGAGGTAGAATTTCTTCGAAATCATTCAGGATTTTAAGTGAAAACTTTATGTAAAGCGGATTAAAAAAAGTAATAAAACCTTAATATAAATAGAGTTGTTTTTTCGTAAAAAATTCGATACGATGGATAGGCAAAAGAGAGAATTGTGGAGATATATATATGAAAAAATTCAAATGGATGAAAGCCGTTGTGACAACTTTAATCGCTTGTTTTTTAGCAAGTCCGATGCAAACAATGGTTCACGCTGATGAACCAGAAAGACCTAAAACAGCAGAAGAAATTGCCGCATTAGAAGATGTAGCATCTTACATTGCTATTGAACAAACAAGCGGAAAAATTTTGATGGAAAAAAATCAGGATGATGTTCGAGGCATTGCTTCGATGAGTAAAATGATTAGTCAGTATTTAATATTAGAAGCGATTAAAAATTCAGAAATTACATGGGAAACAAAAATTCCCATTAGTGAAAGAGTTAGTAAATTAAGTGCTAATTATTCTTTATCAAATGTGCCATTATGGCCAAATGAGAAATATAGCATTCAAGAATTATTTGAAGCCAGTTCGATTTATTCGGCAAATGCTGCAACTATTGCGATGGCAGAACATTTAGCTGGAAGTGAAGCTAAATGGGTAGAACGGATGAAGGAAAAAGTTGAATCCTGGGGAATTCAAGATGCAACGATTGTGAATGCGACAGGATTGCCGAATAAATACGGTACAACAGAAAAGAATCCAGACTTTGGAGATGATGCAGAAAATAGTATGTCTGCTCGCTCTGTTGCGATTGTAGCAAGACGTTTAGTATTAGATTTTCCAGAAATTTTAAAAATTTCTTCTGTTGCGACAAAGGAATTTAGACCAGGAACTGCTGGGATGACAAAGATGGATAATTTTAACTATTTAATTCCAGGATTATTATTTGGTTATGATGGGGTAAATGGTTTAAAAACAGGAACTTCTGAATTGAGTGGAGCTTCTATTACGACAACCGCAACTCGTAATAATTTCTCAGTGATTGTAGTTGCGATGGGTTCTAAACAACCATTGAATCGTTTTAAAGTAACAGCGAAAATGCTAGATGAATTATTCAAAAAATATGAAGGCTTAGTTGTAGGAATTCCAGGGAAATCGGTTCAAAATATTCAATCTTATCCAGTTAACGGTGGTTCTGATGAGAAAATTAGTGTGGATTATGGTGATAATTTTGTAGCAGCTGTTCCAAAGGGAACGGCTATGAGCCAAGTAAAAGTTCGTTTTGAACCATTTAAAGAATTATTAGATGAAAATAATGCTTTAAAAGCACCAATTACTGCAGGAAAAACAATTGGAGATATTTATTTCCAAATGCCTGGAGAAGATTTAGGATATGTAGATGGACAAGCTGAAGGTCATGTACCCGCATTTGCAGGTTATGAAATTGATCCATCGAATATTGTGACAGATAGCTATCGACAAGCGAGAGGATTTGTAGGGAAAATATTCCAGGGGATTAAAGACTTTTTTGCTAATATCCTCCAAAAAGTGAAAGGCTTCTTACACGCTCAAGAAGCGTAATTTTAATTAGTAAAAATGAGTGATGTATGGGGACGACGAGGGTCGTCTCTTTTTTTATAAACGGTAACTATTTCTATATAGAACGTTCTTGTTGACAAAATATTTATTTCTATATAGAATTAATCCAGAAGAGTTATAAAATTAGTTCTAAACTCTAAAAATCATTTAACAATAAGAGAAAAGAGGAAATCAATATGACAAACTTTACAGATTTACAAGAAAAACGCCGTTCAATTTACGCTTTAGGAA
>CALATC010000159.1 GCA_937891475.1 uncultured Granulicatella sp.
ATTATAGCATAGGTAGTATCTTTTTGTCTTTTTTTCGTACTTTGTTTCAAATAAAATTCGAGACCAAGGCTCGAATTTTAGCCATGAGACTCGCGGCGCGAGGCTGCTGGTGACCTTGCCGGCTAAACAAGTCATGTCTATTTTTAGTATACTTATTCTTGGTGAATCAACTTGTAAACGTCTTGTTTTTTTAGTTGGTTCTGTTTTGCCACCCATTTAATGGCATCTTTTTGAGAAAGGTGTTGGTGTTCCATTGCCCATTGGACTTGTTCTTTTAAACTTAAATGTTCGCAAGAAGCAGTCTCTTCTGTAGCAACACTCGTTGTTACATCTTCAGGACGAGTAGTCCCAATTAAAATACAACATTCTCCTTTCAATTCTTCTTCCTCACAGAGTGTTTTCAACTCTAAAGCAGTTCCACGAATAAATTCTTCATGTTTTTTCGTCAATTCTCGACATAAAACCACTTCTTTTTCTTCACCATAGACTTGAGCAATCAGACTAAAACAATCTTCTAAACGATAAGGAGACTCATATAAAATCACCGTTTCGCTATGACTCGATAAAGCAGTTAACTCAGCCACTCGATCCTTTTTCTTTCTAGGAAGAAATCCATAAAAATAAAATGGTTGCGGAACTAATCCAGATGCAATAAGTGCAGTAATGGCAGCATTAGCACCCGGTAATGGAATAACCGCAATTCCTTCTTGAATGCAAGCTTGAACAAGTTCAAATCCTGGATCGCTAATCGAAGGAGTTCCGGCATCACTGACTTGGGCAATATTTTCCCCTTCTTTTAACCATTCAATAACAGAAGGAATTCGTTCCTGTGTGTTATGTTCATGGAAACTTTTTTGTGGAGTTTGGATTTCAAAATGATTTAATAATTTTTGAGTATGTCTTGTGTCTTCCGCAAGAATAAAATCGACTTCTTGTAATGTTTTAATGGAACGAAAAGTCATATCGTCTAAATTCCCAATAGGAGTAGGAATTAAGTACAACTTTCCATAAGGGGATTCTTCAAAACTTTTTTGTCTCATGTTAGTTCCTCCTGTTGTAATAATTGAATGATAGGTTTAGATGTTTTTCGTATTTTCACACCTTGCCCTGTTAGATAGTTTATTTTTTGGATACGTGTTTGTTGTTTAAAAGCATATTCTGCTTTCAGCGCTTCGGATTTTGTAGCATATTCTTTAGCATATAATAGGGTAATAGGACGTCTTGTTTTTGTATATTTAGCTCCTGTTCCGTTATTATGAGCAGCAATTCTTTTTTCTACATTTGTCGTATATCCTGTGTATAAAGTGTTATCCTTGCATAAGGCAACATATATAAAATGTGTTCCCATCTTTTTAACCCCATAATACTTCTTTTAATTTATCCGTATATTCATTATTTTCATCGAAAACAGTAATCGGTGGTAAAATACGAACGCCACCTGGTTGTCCATCTTTTATAAATTCGATTAGGACAATATTACTTTCTTTTCCTTCTTTTGGATGAATGAACTGAATCCGTTTCGGCTCTAGTCGGTATTGTCTTGCCGTTGTTAAAATATCTGTCAGACGATCTGGACGATGAACAATAAAGGCTTTACCTTTCATCTTTAGTAATCCGGATATATTTTGTAGCAATTCTTCTAAAGGTAAATGGATTTCATGACGAGCAATGGTGAAAGCTTCTTTTTGATTGACGAGAGCTTGTTCTTGTAATTTGAAATACGGAGGATTACACGTGATGTAATCGATGGAGTCTTTTTTTAGTACTGTTGTAATTTCTCGAACATCTGCTTGGAGTATTTCTACTTTTTCTTCTAGTTGATTGAGTTGAATGGTTCGATTTGCCATATCACATAATGCGTCTTGTAATTCAACGCCGATAATTTTATTTTTTGTTTTAGCACTGAGTAAAAAGCTGACGACTCCATTTCCTGTACATAAGTCTACAATCGTTGCTTTTCTTTGCTGAGGGATAGTAGCAAAGTCACTTAATAATACTGCATCAATTGAAAAGGAAAATACTTCTGAACTTTGGATAATATCAATATTTTCTCGTTCTAATCTATCTAATCTTTCATGTGGTTTTAACTCAATCGTCATAAAGGCTCCTTACATTTATCCAATATAGTAGGTTTATTTTAGCATAGAAGAGAAAACTCTGCACAAAAATATATTTTTAAGAATCAAACTTAAGACCTATGACATCTGAAAAGGAAAAAGGCATAATAATCTTGTAAATGAAATTAGTAAATAAATGGAGGAATCCGATATGAATGAAAAAGAACGTATTTTAGATTTAGTTAAAAAAGGAGTGATTAGCTCGCAAGAAGCAATTTCCTTATTAGAAGAGCTAGGAAAAAATCAAGGAGAAGCTTCAAAAGTGAGTGAGCAAGAGAAAAAAGATGCATCAGCTTATCAAAAAGAAGATGAAAAACGATTCGATACAGTGTTAGATAGCCTAGCTTCTGTTGTTACGAATTTTTCAAGTGAATGGGATGAAGAATTTGAAACATTAAACCAAGTGACTCAACAAGTAAAACAAAAAGAAGAACGAATTGAAGAACTTCATACAGCAAAAGCATTAGACAAACTAACTGTAGAACAAGAAATGGAATTACAAAGACTCACTGAAGAGTTAGAAGTCTTACGTTCTCAACAAAGAAGTTTAGAAGAAGAGAAAAAAGCAGCACAAGAGGATATGAAACGATTGAAAAAAGAAGAGTTGGACGAAAAACTTAAAAAAGCTAAACAAAAAATTGAAGAAACAGATTGGCAACAAACAACAAGCGATTCTTTATCACAATTAGGAGGAATCATTGGACGCTTTGCAGGACAATTTGCGAAAGCAGCTGCTGAAACAGCTCGTAATGTAAGTGTTACGATTAAAGATCATCCAAGTTTTTCAACGATGTCTCCATTTTTCTATAAAACCAATCATTCGTATGCATTTGAAGAAGAGTTTGGAGAAATTGGAATTATTGAAATTAAAGTGGCAAATGGTGATATCAAAATGAAAACAGCACCTCAATCAACTGTAACGATTGAAGGAGAATTTCGATTAAATGAAGAGTTTGAAACGGAAGAAGAAATTGAACAATATATTAATGAGCGATTGAATGTTAGTCTAGAGAACGATACATTTAAATTCTTTGTCCCAAGTAAAAAAGTTTACGCAGATGTTACTTTTGTTTTCCCAGAAAAAGACTATGATTATGTCAGTGTCAAAGGATTGAATAGTGGGATTCGAATGAAAGATTTCACAGGAAAAGATTTTTATGCAGAATCACAAAATGGAGAAGTTTCTGTTAAAAATGTGAGTGGAACAATGTTAGAACTGACAAGTAAAAACGGAACGATTAAACAATTAGAGGGACAATTCAAAGATTCTATTTTAGATGGAACAAATGGTAATATTATTTTTGATGCAGAAGCAGAAAGTGTAACACTAAAAACAGTGAATGGTTCTATTAAAGTGAAGAAAGTATCTCCAAATGCCAAACAAATTTTAGCTAAAACGGTTAATGGAAGTGTACATTTAGACGTGCCTGAATCAGTAGAATTAGAAGCAGCTTTAAGTACCTCACTAGGAAAATTACATTATGATGATGCACAATATGAAGTCATTAAACATGAAAAAACAGTGACAAGTCATTCCGTTGTTTTAAGAAGACAAAAAGAAGTAGTTCCTGTTAGAATTACTGGGAAAACAACGACTGGAAGTGTGACGTTAAATTCGGTACAATAGAGATAAATTCGTAAAAAGGAGAACATTATGAAAAGAAAAAGATTAATGCGTTCAAAAGATAATCGTATATTAGCAGGGGTTATTGGAGGAATAGCAGAATATTTAGATGTTGACGCAAGTATTTTAAGAGTCATCTTTGTATTTCTAACATGGTCAGGAATGCCAATCTTATTATATATTTTATTAGCGATTATTATGCCGTCCGAAAAAAGACCGGTGAATAGAAACTATTATGATCCAAATTATCGACCAAGAAAAGAAGCTCGAAAAGTCGAAGAAGATGATTCTGATTGGAGTGACTTCTAGGTAAATGTTTTTAAGAAAAATCGCTATTAACACAGTAGGATTTATGGTCATTGCAGCATTGCTTCCTCAATTTGTTGTAACCAATTGGGGGTCAGCTTTGTTTGCGGCGATTGTTTTATCGATTTTAAATGTTGTCGTGAGACCGATTTTGATGATTGCCTTTATTCCATTAATTGCGGCAAGTTTTGGTGTGTTTATGTTAATTATTAATGCGCTAATGCTGTGGTTAATGATGGGAATTGTCCCAGGGATTCACGTTACATCATTTTGGATGTTAATCGTTGTCAGTGTATTATTAAATATTTTTAGAAAATTTGTTGAAAATTTCTTCAAGGAGGAAGAATATTATTAGGATAAAAATGACTTTTCATGAGTAGTAATAAACAGCTACTGTGGAGAGTCATTTTTTGTTTCAGTTATCTGGACTTAGAAAAGTATTAGAGAATCTATAAAGATTTGGTATAGCATTACCCGAGAAGTGTAAAAATGTGGTATGATAGAATAGAATAAGTAGAAAATGAGGGATGATATGAAATCAATCGTAACAGTAGAAAAACTGGCTGAAAAACTTCATTTAAAACCATTACATGGTTTAGAATATTTAGATCGTGAAATTACAACTAGTGAAATTTCAAGACCAGGCTTAGAATTAGCAGGATACTTTAACTTTTATCCAGCAGAAAGAATACAATTATTAGGAAGAACTGAATTATCATTTGCTGAGCAATTATCTTCACGTACAAGATTAAAAACAATGCGTCGATTATGTACGCCTGACACACCGTGCTTTGTAGTGTCTAGAAAATTATTACCTCCTGAAGAATTAATTGAAGCAGCAGAGGAAGCAAAAATTCCAATTTTACAAGCGAGTTCAAGAACGACTCATGTATCGAGTAGTGTTACAAACTATTTAGAAAGTAGATTAGCTCCTCGTACGTCAATGCACGGCGTATTAGTGGACGTCTATGGAATTGGAATGCTCATTACTGGTGAAAGTGGTGTTGGTAAATCTGAGACAGCTTTAGAATTAGTTCAAAAAGGTCACCGTCTAGTAGCCGATGACCGAGTAGAATTATACCAACACGATGAGTTAACGCTTGTAGGTGAAGCACCTGAAATTTTAAATAATTTAATTGAAATTCGTGGAATCGGAATTGTCGATGTAATGACGTTGTTTGGAGCAGGAGCTATTTTAGATACAAAACAAGTAGATTTATTAGTACATTTAGAAAACTGGACACCAGATAAACAATATGATCGTTTAGGAAGAGCTGTTGAAACGACTGAAGTGATGGGAGTAAGCATTCCAAAAATGAGAATTCCTGTAAAAACTGGTCGAAATGTTTCTATTATTTTAGAAGTTGCAGCGATGAATTTCCGTGCGAAAAAAATGGGATTTGATGCTACAAAAACATTTACAGAACGTTTAGAACAGTTAATCGCTGAAAACAGCGAACATTAGGAGGCGATTGTATGAATGAAATTTTACTTCAAACGATTAATCCTATAGCCATTGAAATTGGTAGTTTGCAAGTTCGTTGGTATGGCATTATTATTGCTTCAGCGATTTATATTGCAGCTACTCTAGCAGATAGAGAAGCTACGAAAAAAGGATTTCGTAAAGACTTTGTAGTTGATTTAGTATTTTGGGCCATTCCATTAGCCTTTTTAGGAGCAAGATTATATTATGTCTTGTTTGAATGGAAACATTATATTTCTAACCCAATTGATATTATTAAAATTTGGGAAGGCGGCATTGCCATTTATGGTGGATTAATTGCCGGGGCTTTAACAACGTATTGGTTTTGTAAAAAAGAAGAAGTTTCCTTTATTTTGTTATTAGATATTTTAGCGCCTGTTGTATTGTTAGCACAGTCTATTGGACGTTGGGGGAATTTCACGAATCAGGAAGCTCATGGAGCAGAAGTTACGAGACAATTTCTAGAAAATCTTCATTTACCAAGTTTTATTATTGAGCAAATGAATATTAATGGTGTTTATTATCATCCAACTTTTTTATATGAATCTTTATGGTCAGCTTTAGGGGTTATTTTATTACTAGTTTTAAGAAAGAAAGCTCCTATCAAAGTTGGGGAAATTGCAGCGACCTATTTAATTTGGTATGGATGCGGTCGTTTTGTCATTGAAGGAATGCGTACAGATAGTTTATGGCTATTTGGAGTAATTCGTATTTCTCAAGCATTATCTTTAGTCCTAGTGATTGGAGCAATTGTTTGGGTATGGATGCAAAGAAAAAATCATCCACAGAGACCTACTTATGTATCCGTTGATGATCCAAAATCATCGGATTTATGGATTTAAAGGAGTCAGTTTATGAAACAAAAAATTGCAATTTTAGGAGCGGGTTCTTGGGGAACAGCACTGGCTATGGTTTTACAAGACAATGGTCATGAAGTGTGCTTATGGGGAAATAATGCTTCTCAAATTGAAGAAATTAATTCAAATCATACAAATCATCAATATTTACCAGAAGTCATTCTAAATGAAGAGATTCATGCTACAACAGATTTAGAAAAAGCATTAACAGGTGCAAATGCTATTCTGTTTGTACTTCCAACTAAGGTTATTCGTTTAGTAGCTAAACAAGTAGCTCCTTTATTAGAAGGCAATCCTGTGATTATTCATGCGAGTAAAGGATTAGAACAAGAAAGTTATTTGAGAATTTCTGAAATTTTAAAACAAGAATTACCGAGAGAAAAGTATGAAGAGATTGTCGTACTTTCTGGTCCAAGTCATGCGGAAGAAGTTGCTAAAAAAGATTTAACAACGATTACTGCTGCGTGTACTGAATTATCCTCTGCACAAGTTGTTCAACAATTATTTAGTAATTCGTACTTCAGAGTGTACACGAATACGGATGTTATTGGCGTTGAATTAGGAGCAGCGTTGAAAAACGTTATCGCAGTAGGTGCTGGTGCCTTACATGGTTTAGGCTATGGCGATAATGCTAAAGCTGCTTTAATGACTCGTGGATTAGCAGAAATCAGTCGTTTAGGAATTGCTTTTGGAGCAGATCCACTAACGTTTATTGGGTTAAGTGGAGTGGGCGATTTAATTGTAACCTGTACAAGTATTCATTCTAGAAACTGGCGTGCAGGAGATCAACTAGGTCAAGGAAAATCATTAGAAGATGTCCTAGAAAATATGGGCATGGTTGTTGAAGGTGTTCAAACATGTAAAGCAGCTTATGAATTAGCCCAGGAAAAAGGAATTGAAATGCCAATTACGAATGCTGTTTACAATATTTTATATAATGGGAAAAATATTAAAACAGAAGTTTTACAATTGATGGAAAGAGAAAGAAAATCAGAAGTATCCTTAAAATCACATCAAGAACAAATGGAGGGGTTACAATGAAAAAAGTAAAAAAAGCAGTTATTCCAGCGGCTGGTCTAGGAACACGATTATTGCCTGCAACAAAAGCGATGGCAAAAGAAATGTTACCAATCGTAGATAAACCAACAATTCAATATATTGTAGAAGAAGCATTGGCTTCAGGCATTGAAGAAATTTTAATTGTTACTGGTAAGAGTAAACGCCCTATTGAAGATCATTTTGACTCTAATATTGAATTAGAATCGAATTTGGAAGCAAAGGGAAAAACAGAATTATTGGAATTAGTTCAAGAAACAACAGGGATGAAATTATACTTCGTTCGTCAATCTTATCCTAAAGGACTTGGAGATGCGGTACTACAAGCGAAAGCATTTGTAGGTGGAGAACCATTTGTTGTGATGCTTGGGGATGATATTGTTAAAGCAGAAGTACCATTAACGAGACAATTAATTGAAGGTTATGAAAAAACTCATGCTTCAAATATTGCGGTCATGGAAATTCCGATGGAAGATACGAACAAATATGGAATTATCGAGCCAGAAAGCAAAGTAGCGGATAATATGTATAATGTTCGTCACTTTGTAGAAAAACCAAAACCAGAAGATGCACCAAGTAATTTAGCGATTATTGGACGTTACTTATTAACTCCTGAAATTTTTGATATTTTAGAAAAACAAGAACCAGGAGCAGGTGGAGAAATTCAATTAACAGATGCGATTGATACATTAAACCAAACTCAACGTGTATTTGCGAAGAAATTTGAAGGTACAAGATATGATGTTGGAAATAAACTTGGTTATATGACGACAAGTATCGAGTTTGGATTAGAGCATCCAGAAATTAAAGATGAACTAAAAGATTATATTATCGATTTAGCACATCGTTTAGAAGGGAAATCTTCAAGCAAGAAAGTTGTTGAATCAGCTGAAAAAGAATAAAATAGAATAGAAAATAATAAGACTGAACAACAAAAATTTGCAAAAGAGCAGTAGTTTTTGTTCAGTCTTCTTTTATAACTGAAGGTAAAGGAGATTCAACGATGGAAGAAAGAACAATTTATGATGTGATTATTATTGGTTCAGGTCCTGGAGGGATGACAGCAGCATTATATGCTTCACGTGCGAACTTAAAAACATTAATTTTAGAAAAAGGAGTTCCTGGAGGAGAGTTATTAAATACTTCTGATGTAGAAAATTATCCAGGATTTTCAAATATTAGTGGACCAGATTTAGCAGATAATATGTATAAAGGTGCAATGCAATTCGGTGCAGAATATGCTTATGGTAATGTAAGTGGCATTGAAGTGGATGGAGATTTACGTATTGTTCACGCTGGTAAAAAATCATATGCCGCTTATGCAGTAGTTATTGCGACGGGTTCTTATCACCGTAAATTAGGAGTTCCTGGAGAAGAAGAGTATTCAGGAAGAGGCGTTTCTTATTGTGCGGTATGTGATGGAGCTTTCTTCAAAGGTAGTGATTTATTAGTTATCGGTGGAGGAGACTCTGCAGTTGAAGAAGGAACTTATTTAACACAATTTGCAAATAAAGTGACGATTGTTCACCGTAGAGATGCGTTACGTGCACAAAAGATTTTACAAGATCGCGCGTTTGCGAATGAAAAAATGGACTTTTTATGGAATAAAGCTGTAGAAGAAATTTCAGGAGATGAGCAAAAAGTGACTCATGTTACATTGAGAGACACTCAAACTCAAGAACTTTCTCAAGTAGAAGCAGCTGGAGTATTCATTTATGTTGGTTTATTACCGTTGACAGAGCCATTTAAAGATTTAGGTATTACAAATGAAGAAGGCTGGATTGTCACAAATGAAAAAATGGAAACAAGCATTCCTGGTATTTATGCAGTAGGGGATGTGCGTCAAAAACATTTAAGACAAATTACAACAGCTGTTGGTGATGGTGGAATTGCCGGAAACGAGACATATCACTATGTGGAAGCTATTAAGGAAAAATTAGCGGAATAAGAGACGAAAATTATTATTAGATTTGTCGAATGATTAGAAGTTACTTTGAAACTTTACGAAGGAACAAATTATTGGGAATTTGTAGTAGAGCCATTGACAAAGGTCTAGGATTTTGTTATTATAAATAGGCAAATCGTAAAAAAATCGATGAGTTATTGAATCTATTTGGAAATGAGAGGTGTCATTCATGCGTATCAACATTTTATTAGAATGTGCTGAAACAGGTGAACGTTTATACTTAACAAGCAAAAATAAACGTAACAACCCAGAACGTTTAGAATTAAAAAAATATTCTCCAAAATTACGTAAACACGTTGTTTTCAAAGAAACTAAAAAGTAATTTCGAGAAAAGCAAATGGAAGGTCAAGCGAAGCTTGGCCTTTTTTTCTTGGTACGAGAGAGAAATGGATTTTTTAATATAGTAGTAAAGGACGGCAGCAAATCTTCGGTTTCATGGCTAAAATTCGAGCCTTAGTCTCGAATTTTCCTAACATTAGTAGCCACCAAGTGGCTACTAATGTGTTTGCTACTATAAAAAATCATTTCTCTTTTTTTTTGACCGTATGGGAGAGCGTATGTAAAGTGGATTTTTTGATATAGTAGTAAAGGACGGCAGTAGCCCTGCGGTCTCATGCGTTTGATGCTATAAAAAATCCAGTTCTCTTTTTATCTCGTACGAATTTTTGATTTTACCTCATAATATTAGAATTACCATAACACTACCTTAATCCTTTAAAATCTTGTATACTGTTAAAGGTGATTAAAATGGAGAAACAGAATACAAAAAATTTTATAACGAGTGGAAATATTAATCGAGTCATTTTGACGATTGCCACTCCTTTAATGATTAATAATTTAATTCGAACTTTATATAATTTAACGGATGGATTGTATGTAGCTCAGTTGTCTGCTGAAGATTTTGCGGCGACTGCGTTTATTTGGCCGTTAAATTTTTTATTTATCTCAATTGGATTGGGAATTAGTGTTGGAGCAACGGCTCTTATTGCTCAATATTTTGGAGCAAATGATTTAAAAATGGCCAAAAAATATACTTGGAATACGATGGCATTAACCTTTGTTTTTGGGTTTATATTGTCGACTATTGGCTATATTTTTGCGGGTCAGTTTGTCGAATGGATGGGAGCCAGTGGCGTCTTTTATGAGAAGTCGACTTCGTATTTGAAAATTAATTTTATTGGATTGTTCTTTGATTTTGCCTATTTTGGATATCAAGCGTTACTGAATGCGCAAGGTAGAACAAGAGTAATTACAGTGGTTAGTACGATTTCATCTATCACGAATGTTCTGTTAGATCCGATATTTATTTTTGCAACCATTCCTTTTACTCAAATTCCTGGATTAAATGCTGGGATTGAAGGAGCCGCATGGGCAACGGTGATTGCGAAAATAATTTTATTAGTTTTAGCGATTATGGCTACTAGAAGAGAGTCTATAATTCATGTTCCGTTGTATGAAGTGAATTATGATGCGTCCGTTATTCGTAAGATATTACAAGTAGCATGGCCTTCTGCATTTGGATATGGAGGAGCTGCGTTTGGATTTACTGTCTTAAATGGATTAATTCAGTCATACGGTACGTCTGTTCTTGCAGCGTATTCAATGGTTAATCGTATTTCAGATATTTTAACGCAACCGCAAATGGGAATTGGGTCTGCTTTGACGGCTATCATTGGGCAAAACATGGGAGCAGGATTATTTGAACGGGCTCATGCGATTTTCAAACGAGCATTGATTTGGGTGTTACTCATTTCTGCACTTGGAAGTGTCGCCATTTTTATGTGGCAAGATGCTCTGCTGCATATCTTTATTAAAGATGTGTCTGATACAGTTCTTTGGAATAGTGCAGTTGAATATTTATATTACACAGCGTTCATTATTTTCTTTATGGGAATGTTTTCTGCTTATAGTGGATTTTTCCAAGGTTGTAGTGCAACAAAATATTCGATGAATATGTCAATTGGTCGTTTATGGGTGGCTCGTTTACCGATTATTTGGATATTAGGAAGCCTAACAGAGTTAGGGGCTACTGGTATTTGGATTGCGATGTTACTTTCAAATGCTTTAACGGTTTTATATGGACATTTAGTTTATAAATGGAAAGACTGGAGTAGTATGCATTATGCAAAAGGAGAGAGTTAGTAGATGTTAAAAGAATTTATTAAATATTATAAACCGTATCGAAAATTATTTTTATTAGACTTTACTTGTGCGGTTATTGTGGCAATTTTAGAATTAGCCTTTCCCGTAATGGTTCATCGCGTCATTGATGAAGTGTTACCACAACAGAATGTTGGAATTATCTTAGTAGTAGGATTTAGTTTAGTGCTTCTATACGCGACTTCTACGATATTAAATTATATTGTCGTAGCTTTCGGGCATCTATTAGGAATTAATATAGAAACGGATATGAGAAGAAACTTATTTGCACATATTCAAAAGCAATCATTTTCATTTTTTGATAATATGAAAATTGGGGAATTATTAAGCCGTTTATCAAGTGATTTATTTGATATTAGTGAATTAGCGCATCATGGTCCTGAAGAATTATTTATCGCTATTATGACGTTAATTGGTTCGTTTGTATTAATGTATCAAGTTCAACCAACATTAGCTTTATGGACAATTGTGTTTGTTCCATTTTTAGCGATTGCTTTAGCTGTTTTCAATCGAAAAATGTCAGCGATTAATCGTCAAATTTATAAAGGACTAGCTCACTATTCTGCTGGTTTGGAAAATGTTTTAAGTGGTATGCGAGTGGTAAAAGCTTTTGCCAATGAAGAACATGAACAACAATTATTTGAAGAATTAATTCAAGAATATCGTACGAATAAAATTCAGTTTTATAAAACAATGGGTTCAAGTAGTTCATTTAATTATTTATTAATGCGTAGTATTAATTTATTTACGTTAATGCTAGGTTCGTATTTTACTGTTACAGGACAACTTACTGCGGGAGAATTAGTGGGGTATATTTTACTAGCAAATGTCTTTGTTCGACCTATTGATAAAATGAATTCGATGATTGAATTATATCCAAAAGGAGTTGCTGGATTCCGTCGTTATCAAGAATTAATGGCTATCGAACCGGATATTCAAGATCGACCTGATGCAATCGAAGCTCCTCATTTTGAAGGAGATATTTCTTATCGCAATGTAAGTTTTGGATATGAAGAAAATAAAGCAGTCTTGGAACATGTTTCAATGGATGTGAAGAAGGGAGAAACCGTTGCGTTTGTTGGTCCTTCAGGTGTCGGAAAAACAACATTAGTGAATTTATTACCTCGTTTTTATGAATTACAAGAGGGAGAAATATTAATCGATGGGCAAGATATTCGAAACTTTACACTGCAATCGTTAAGACGTCAAATTGGAGTTGTTCAACAAGATGTATTTTTATTTAATGGAACGATTCGTGAAAATGTTCTGTATGGACGATTAGATGCAACAGATGAAGAAGTAGAAGAAGCCATTGAGCGTTCGAAATTAAGAGAAGTTGTCGATGATTTAGAGTTTGGATTGGATACTCAAATCGGAGAACGTGGGGTCAAACTATCAGGTGGACAAAAACAACGGTTATCGATTGCGCGTATTTTCTTAAAAAATCCTTCGATTTTAATTTTGGATGAAGCAACAAGTGCATTAGATACGCAAACAGAGAAATTCATCCAGCAATCTTTTGATGAACTTGCAAAAGGAAGAACGACTTTTATTATTGCGCACCGACTAGCAACCATTCAACATGCAGATCGCATTATAGTAGTAACAGAAGATGGTTTAGCAGAAGATGGTACACACGAGGAATTATTGAAGAAAAATGGTATTTACGCTGATTTATATCATGCGCAATTTGCGTAATGAAAAATAGAATAACAACAAAAAACGCACCAAAAATGGTGCGTTTTATTTTTTGATGTGCTATAATGATTCTATCGAATAGGGGGATGTAACTATGATTGGAAAGAATATAAAAGCATTACGAAAGAAAAATCAGTTAACACAACCTGAATTTGCCAAAATGATAGGAGTTTCTCGTAATAGTTTAAGCCGTTACGAAAATGGAACAAGTTCTATCTCTATTGAATTAATTGATAAAATTTGTAAGAAATTAAATGTTTCTTATGTTGAGGTTGTAGGAGAAGAAAAAATGTTAAGTCCTATGGAAGAGTATGAATTGACTTTAAAAATTGAAATTGTAAAAGAGCGAGGGGCAAATCTGCTAGCACGTCTTTATCAATATCAAAATATTCAAGGAGTAGAGGTTGATGATGAAAGTAATCCTTGGGTTGTTATTAGTGATGATTTATCTGATTTAATTCATACCAATATTTATTTAGTGAATAGTTTTGAAGAGTTAGAGCGTTATGTTGGATATTTGGATGGTATTGAACGAATGATAACCATTTCAGAGAAACGGATGGTAGCGTGATGGATATTGCAGAGTATACGGAAGAAGAATTTCAACTTGTACTGAAACGCAATATACGATCTTTGATAAGGGGTAAGCACTCCACTAAAAATCCAATAGCAATTTTACTGGGCGGTCAAAGCGGAGCTGGTAAAACAACAATTCATCGTATTAAACAAAAAGAGTTTCAAGGGAATATCATTATTATTGATGGAGATAGTTTTCGGTTTCAGCATCCATGTTATTTAATGTTACAGAAAAACTATGGTAAAGATAGTGTTGAATATACAAAGCAATTTGCAGGGAAGATGGTAGAATGTCTAGTAGAGAAGCTAAGCGATTTGGGATATCATCTTTTAATTGAAGGGACATTACGAACTGTAGAGGTTCCCAGAAAAACTAGTGAAATATTACAAAATAAGGGATATATGGTTCAATTGGCTTTGATAGCTACAAAACCAGAATTGTCGTATTTAAGTACAGTCATTCGATATGAAGAACTATACGCTATTAACCCGGAACAAGCTAGAGCAACTCCAAAAGAACATCATGATAGGATAGTAGAAAATTTAGTTAAGAATACGCAGCTATTGGAACAATTAGGGATTTTTGAACGAATTCAAATTTATCAAAGAGATAGAAAATGTATTTTTGATTCAAAAGAAGACACAATTTCAGCAGCAATTGTTCTACAAGAGGTGTTATTTGGAAAGTGGAGTCAGGTTGAACAGGAAATGTTGAAAGTAGGACAAGAAAAATTGAAAATACTACAAAAGAGAATAAATGATTAAAAAGTATCTATATGCGAAATGACAAAGCTTTACGGAAAAATCTGTAAGGCTTTTTCTTGTTGGGATAATAGAAAGGAAAATTTTCCACCTATACTTTGATATTCCTCTCGTAAATATGATACAATGACCCAGAGAAATTTGAAGGAGAAAATCAATGAGTATTT
>CALATC010000160.1 GCA_937891475.1 uncultured Granulicatella sp.
TTCTCAGACTAAATTCAACTGATTTCTAAACTAGAATTTAGATTGAGAATTTACCCATTCTTAGACTTTGCTAGACAAAGTCTTGAATGAAGGTTTCTACCATGGTGTTCTTAGGAAAAAAATGGTATAATGCTAAAGGATAAAAGCATATTAGGAGGTAGAAAAACAAAATGATTACAATGAAAGATATTGTATTAGAAGGTCACCCTGCTTTAAGAAAACGTGCAGAAAAAATTAGTTTTCCATTATCAGATGACTTGCAACATTTAGCAAAAGAAATGCTAGAATTTTTACATAATAGTCAAGACGAAGAAATTGCTGCAAAATATGAATTACGTGCTGGAGTTGGCTTAGCAGCTCCACAATTAGGAAAAGAAATTCAAATGATTGCTCTTTTAATTCCAGGATATGAAGATGAACCTGCTCTACTTGATGAAGTATGGATTAATCCTCGCATTTTAAGAGAATCTGTAAAGAAAACTTGCTTAAAAGAAGGCGAAGGATGTCTATCTGTGAATAGAGACGTTCCTGGAGTCGTATTAAGACCTCAAAGAATTACTGTAAAATATTTCACACCTGAAGGTGAAGAAAAAGTCAAAACTTTGACGGATTATGAAGCAATTGTTGTTCAGCACGAAATTGATCACTTAAACGGAGTTATGTTCTATGATCATATTAATCAAGCTCAACCACAATATATTCCTGAAGGAGCTGTCGTAATTGGATAAGAAAATTGCAGTGATATTTGATTTAGATGATACCCTTTATTCAAAGAGTGAAGTATTTTTTAAAACGTTTTGTCAATTTGCAACACCAAGTATAGATGCTGAAAGTCTCTATTCAACTTATCAAAAAAGAAGTGATGAGGCTTTTGAAAAATTTTCTACAGGAGAAATTACTCTATCTCAATCGCATCAAGAACGAGTTTCCAATACTTTTAAAGATGTAGGGATTGAGTTATCTTCTGAGAAAATTCAAGTATTTATTAAAGCTTACCAAGACACTTTAAATGCCATTACCCTTTCTGAAGAATGGATTGAAGTATTTCAAAGATGCAATAAAGAATCTTATCAAATAGCTATTTTGACGAATGGCCCAACAAACCATCAGAAAAATAAACTGTATCAATTAAACTTATCCAAGTGGATTCCTGAAGACTTTTGGTTTATTTCAGAAACTATTCAAGCGAAGAAACCAAGCATTCAAGCTTTTCAACATGTCGAATCGAAAATTTCTGCTGATGAATATTTTATGATTGGAGATGATGTCCAAACAGATATTACTGGAGCTATTCAAGCGAACTGGCAACCGATTCAATTTACAAAATATCATCAAATGGATGCGGGAAATCTATCATGTGACGAAGCTAAAGAACCAAAGGAAATCTTTCCTTTAATCCAACAAATACTACACAGATAATTGTACTTAAAGTGTACTTTTGTGTTAAAATAATTTTTGAAAACTATATTGAACAAATAAGGAGTTATAAAATGATTTTTAAAATTACTTACCAACCATCAAAAACTGAAGCACCACGTCGTGAAAATACACTATCACTATACGTAGAAGCTCAAGATAAAGTTGAAGCTCGTCGTTTAGTGGACGAAAATACTGAATACAATGTGGAGTTCATTCAAGCATTAGATGAAAAACATCTTGCTTATGAACAAAAAAATCCTGATTTCAAAGTTACGGTGTTTAACTAATGAAACCAACAATCAAAAATAATGAAACGGGCGTATTCGCTTTTGGTGGTTTAGGTGAAATCGGAAAGAATACCTATGGCGTCCAATTCCAGGATGAATTAATTATTCTAGATGCTGGAATTAAATTCCCTGAAGATGATTTATTAGGAATTGACTATGTTATTCCTGACTATAGCTACATTATTCAAAACCAAAGTAAAGTTAAAGGTCTCTTCATCTCTCATGGACACGAAGACCATATTGGTGGTATTCCTTTCTTAATTAAACAAGTGAATATTCCAATTTATGCGACTAAATTGGCAATGTCACTTATTCGAAACAAGCTTGAAGAACACGGCTTACTTCGAGATGCTATCTTACATGAAATAGATGAAGATTCGGTTATTAAATTTAGAAAAACTCAAGTAAGTTTTTACCGCACTACTCACTCTATTCCAGATGCATTCGGAATTGTCATTAAAACTCCTCCTGGAAATATTGTATTTACGGGAGACTATAAATTTGACTTTACACCAGTAGGACAACCTGCTAATTTACACAAAATGGCTCAAATTGGTGAAGAAGGTGTCCTAGTTCTTTTAGGGGATAGTACGAACTCAGAAGTTCCAGGATTCACGAAATCAGAACAAGTCGTTGGACAATCCATTAAAGAAATCATCCAACGTGTGGAAGGTCGTATTATTTTCGCTACTTTTGCATCGAATGTTTCTCGTTTAAAACAAGTAACAGATGTTGCAGTAGCAACTGGACGTAAAATTGCTGTCTTTGGACGTAGTATGGAAGCTAGCTTTGCTACTTCTCGTGAATTAGGATATATTTCTGCGCCAGATGATACATTTATCGATGGTCGTGATATTAATCAATATCCTGCCGAAGAAGTAATAATTTTATGTACAGGATCGCAAGGTGAACCAATGGCTGCCTTAAGCCGTATTGCCAATGGAAATCACCGTCAAATTTCTGTACAACCTGGAGATACGGTTATCTTCTCAAGCTCCCCTATTCCAGGAAATACAGCTGCTGTAAATCGTGTGATTAACTTACTATCTGAAGCTGGAGCTGAAGTTATTCATGGTAAATTAAATAATATTCACACTTCAGGACATGGTTCTCAAGAAGAACAAAAACTAATGTTACGATTAATGAAACCGAAGTATTTCATGCCCGTTCACGGTGAATACAGAATGCAAAAAATCCAAGCTAACTTAGCAAGTCAAGTTGGAATTCCTAAAGAAAATTCATTCATTTTAAGTAATGGAGATATTTTAGCAGTAACTAGTGACTCTGCTCGTCGTGCAGGACATTTCTATGCTGGAGATGTTTATGTAGACGGAAATGGTATTGGAGATATCGGAAATATCGTTTTACGTGACCGTAAAACTTTATCTCAAGACGGTTTAGTGATTGTCGTTGCAACGGTTGATTATGACGAACGTGAATTAGTAACAGGACCTGAGATCTTATCTCGTGGATTCATCTATATGCGTGAGTCCGGTGAATTATTAAATCAAGCTCAACAAATTCTGAAAGAAGAATTACAAGCCTTCATCAATGAAGCTGATGAACCTTTAAATGAAAGATCACTACGTAATCTCATTATCGATACATTAAACCCTTATTTATATAAACAAACCGCTCGTCGCCCAATGATTTTACCAGTCTTAATGGGTGTTAGCGCAAAAGATGTAGAAGAATAAAAAAAGTCGACGTGAGTGAAGTGACCCCAAAAAGTTAGACTTTTTTTGAGACGACTTAAGTCGTCTCTTTT
>CALATC010000161.1 GCA_937891475.1 uncultured Granulicatella sp.
ATTCTATTGAATCGTTTAATAATGACCTCGGTAATAATATACTCAAGGCCCTCAGGGACATCATCCACGCCTGCGTAAGCTAAAAAGTTAGCAGTTGTCAACGTCGCTATTGTTGTTAGTAACTTATCTTGAAGATTGTCGTCAATTCCCAACAGTACTTTTGCTTGAGCGATATTTTCCATGCTATCCCTCCAATACTGCGATAAGTTCCTCTTTGTTCAATGTTGAATAACCTTTGATATCACGTTCTCTAGCAATATCTTGTAACTCTTTAACAGTTAAGTCGCTATAATTAACAACTTCCGTTTCAGTAGGCTTTTGAGGGTGATGTCGTCGTAACATCATCCCCATTAAACATTCCCTCCGAATTTAACAACTTTTGTAGGGTCGTATAAGTAAACACCATAGTGTTCGTCACCAGTAATAACAGTTGTTTTCTTTAAAATATCACGGTCTGTTTCAATAGCAACATCACGTTTTAAGTTAATAACGAATGCGCCGTATTTAGCAACATCGTCTGTGTCTGTGTCAGTAGCTGAAACTTTAACCAAGAACCCTTTACCTTTTTCTACTTTCTTAGAGCGTACAATTTGAACGCCGTGTGTTTCTCCAAATGTTCCAGAAACAACAATATCAGCGCCAATTTCTGAACCACGGACCCACTCTTTTGCAACATCCGCACGCAATGCGATAGCGTCTTGAGGGTTGATAAGCGCAACGTAACGTGCGTCTTCTTCATCCTCGAATACTGCTAAAGCTTTATCAAGTGCAGCACCAGTTGTAGGAGCCTCTGCAACGAATTGAGTTGCTTTTTTAGCTTCAACGATTAAGTCGTTATCTACTTTGTTGGCAATAGCTAAAGCGATTTGGTGCGCAGCTTGGCCTAATGGGTCGCCGTAACCAGATAATAAAGCCTCGTCTGTTAATTCGACACCTTTGCCAGCTTTTTTAATAGTCATAGTAGATTTGTCAGTAGTTAATTGGTCAGGTTCGATTGCTACACCTTCCGCAATATCTTTAGCATCTCCAGAATATACCCATTTAGGAACTGTAACAGTGTTTCCTGGTTGTTCAACAAGCTCACGCTCAACGTATGCAAGTGGTGTAAATTTAATCATTTTAGGTAATTTAGCTGAAACCATGTCTGCCATAACTTCAGGGTTTACTAATTGTGCAATTTTAGTTTGTGTCATATATTTTTATCCTTTCAATTTGTGATATAGTTCTGGATTATTTTGCAGTAATTCGTTTCTGCTTTGATAACCCATTTTGTTAAATTGTTCCTTGGTAATTTCGCCTGCGGATGTATCTTCCATTTTCTTAGGCGTCTTACCTTTTAGTTTCTCGCTGACTTTCTTATCAGCAAGTTCATTCACCAAGGCTACAAAGCCTTCTACAGCCTCTTGTGTGCTCTCTGCGGTATCTTTGACGATTAGACCTAGGATTTTATCGTCTGCTACAATACCGCCTTCTGATAGCATTTTTGAGGCTTCTCGCTCTAAACCACTGCGATTGATTTTAGCCTCAAGCTCTGCGATGTATGCTCGTTGTTTTTCTTGCTCATACTCCGCTTTTTGAGTTTCGTTCATCGCACGTAGCTTTTCAGCCTCGTCAAGTTTTTCCTGCATTCGTTTGTCGAATGACTTTTCTTGCTTGGCTAAGCGTTTTTTGATTAGCTCATCAACTTCGCTTTGCGTGAATGTTTTCGGTGTATCTTCAACCGCTTCAGAATTGTCGACTGTTTCCTTTTCGATTTCCAATACATCTTCTTTTACTTCTTCTGCCATTTTAGGCCCTCCTTTTAAGTCCGAGTGGACTGATATCCTTGGCT
>CALATC010000162.1 GCA_937891475.1 uncultured Granulicatella sp.
GTGCTAAATTTAGTGCTGGAGAAATTACTGCTGAAGAATTAGAACGTGTAGAAAACGAAGAAATCATTGCCTTAGTTAAAAAAGAGAAAGAACTTGGACTTCAATCTATTACAGATGGAGAATTTCGTCGTGCTTTCTGGCACTTAGACTTTTTAGAAAACTTAGATGGAGTGGAACTAGTAGAAGTAGAACATTTCTCTGTTCAATTTAAAGATAAAGATGTAAAACCAAAAACTTTACGCATTGTTGGCAAAATTGATTTTTCTGAAAACCATCCATTCGTAAAACATTTCAAATTCTTAAAAGAACATGCAGGTGATACACTAGTTAAATTAACAATTCCTTCACCAAGTATGTTACATTTAATTACACAAGTACGTGAGAAAAATTATGTCCCAATTGATCGTTACAAAGATAATGAAGCATTATTTTATGATGATGTTGTGGCAGCCTATCGTAAAGCTCTACAATGCTTCTATGACTTAGGATGCCGTAATATTCAATTAGATGATACAAGTTGGGGAGAATTTTGTGCTTTAGATAAGCGTGAAGCCTATGAAGCACGTGGATTTGATTTGGAACAAATTGCTCGTGATTATGTAGACGTTTTAAACCGTGTAATTGAATGGAAAACAGAAGATTTAGTAGTAAACATGCATATTTGCCGTGGAAACTTCCGTTCAACATGGTTCTCTAGTGGTGGTTATGAACCAGTTGCTAAGACTTTATTCGGTCATTGCCGTGTAGATGGATTCTTCTTAGAATATGATAGTGACCGTGCTGGAGACTTTACTCCACTTCGTTATATTAAAGACCAAAAAGTGGTACTTGGATTAATTACTTCTAAATCTGGTGACTTAGAAGATAAAGATGAAGTGATTGCTCGTATTAAAGAAGCAAGCCAATATGTTCCTCTTGAACAATTATGTCTAAGTCCTCAATGTGGATTTTCTTCAACAGAAGAAGGAAATATTTTAACGATTGAAGCACAATGGGATAAATTAAAACTAATTGACGAAATTGTTCGTGAAGTTTGGAAATAAATATTGAACAGTATGTGGATTTTCTGCATACTGTTTTTTATATAAAAATTAACGCAAAATCGTTGTCAGAATGCAATTTCTCTGCTATAATAATGGAACGTGAGTATTAGTATTAATACTCTCCTTGCTTGTTCAAAAGAATAAGCCAAAAGACCATAAGGAGGTGACAGTCAATGAGTCAAACATCAAAATACGAGATTTTATACATCATCCGTCCAAACATCGATGAAGCTGCTAAAGCTGAATTGGTTGCAAGATTTGATGCTGTATTAACAGACAATGGCGCTGTTGTTGTTGAATCTAAAGACTGGGCGAAACGTCGTTTTGCATACGAAATTAAAGATTTCCACGAAGGTATCTATCATTTAGTGAACATCACTGCTGAAGATGCAAAAGCAATTGACGAATTCGACCGTTTAGCTAAAATCAGCAATGACATCTTACGTCATATGATTGTTAAAGTAGAAGCATTTGCTTAATATTAAGTAAAACAAATCTTGAAAGGAGCAGATACTATGATCAATAATGTTGTGTTAGTAGGTCGTTTAACTCGACCAGTAGACTTAAAATATACTCCAAATGGAGTAGCAGTTGGAACTTTTTCAATTGCATGTGACCGCCGTTATACAAATCAACAAGGAACTCGAGAAACAGACTTTATTAACTGTAGAGTTTGGAGAAAATCAGCAGAAAATTTAGCGAAGTTTACTCGTAAAGGTTCATTACTTGGAGTTGAAGGTCATATTGAAACTAGAAGTTATGAAAATCAACAAGGACAAAAAGTTTATGTGACTGAAGTTGTCGTTGATAACTTTTCATTCTTAGAGTCAAAAAATGTTACTGAACAACGTCCAGGAAATGATGCATATAATGGTTATTCACAACAAAATCAGTATCAATCACAAGGTGATTTTAACTCACCAAGTGCTCCTACATCATCATTTGGAAATGTTCCAGCAGATCCATTCTTAGCTAATGGTGAAGCCATTAATATTTCTGACGATGATTTACCATTCTAATCAAAAGGAGGATACCGTAATGGCTCAACAACGTAGAGGTGGCGGCGTTCGTCGTCGTAAAAAAGTTTGCTACTTTACTGCAAACCACATTAAATATATCGATTACAAAGATGTAGAATTATTAAAACGCTACATTTCTGAAAAAGGTAAAATCTTACCACGTCGTGTAACAGGTACTTGTGCTAAATATCAACGTCTTTTAACTGTTGCAATTAAACGTGCTCGTATTATGGGATTATTACCATTTACAACTGTAGACTAATAAAAACAAAGGACTGGTTTTCCAGTCCTTTTTTCTATCAAAATGTTTCACGTGAAACATTAGAAGTTTTTCTTTGATGTTGGAGTAAATGTTTCACGTGAAACATTTTGAAAAAGCATGAAGGGTATTCCTTAGCTTTAAAATATGTTAAAATGTATATAGAAAGATGGTGATAAACATATGTTAAATCATTTTAAAGAATGGTATGAAAAACTTCCATCTTATCTAAAAATTCCTTCTGTAAAATACTATGGAGGATCCTTTATTATCCTTTTAAGTATTTTATGTGTGATGAGTTTTGTCACCCATATATGGTTAGGATTTGTATTTCTATTTTGGTTATGTTTATTTGCCATATTAGGATACTTTTCAATTCAGCATATTAGTAAAAAAATTCATGAATATGCAATTGATTTAGCTTATAAGATTCGTAAAGGTGAACAGGATGCCTATTTAAAAATGCCAATAGGTATGATCTTATATGATGTAAATGAAAATATTACATGGATAAATCCATATTTACAGAAAAAACTCCAAAGACAGGATGTTATAGGAATTTCATTAAAGGAATTGAATGAACGATTATATTATCAAGTAAAAAGACAAATACAAACAAATAAGGAAAACGATATTTTTACTCATATAGATAAAAAATATCAAGTAATCGTACATCCTGATATTCGAATGATTTATTTAACAGATATTACTGAATATGCAAGTATTGAGGAAAAATATCATGAAGAACAAATCGTTTTTGGTCAAATATTTTTAGATAATTTTTCGGAAATTTCCCAGTCATTAAATGATAGAAGAAAGTCTAATTTAAATAATTTTGTAACGAACCAATTATCTAGTTGGGCAATCCATCATAATATCTTTATGAAAAGAGTGGACGAAGATCGATTTATCGCATTTTTAAATAGAAAATCGTTAGA
>CALATC010000163.1 GCA_937891475.1 uncultured Granulicatella sp.
GTCTTGGCTGGTGCAGCGATGGCGATGAGCTCACTTTCGGTTCTGTCTAATGCACTGAGATTAAAAAGAGTGAAAATTAAATAAGAAAAAGGCGATATGAAAATATCGCCTTGTTTGAATTAACTTTGTTTCCATAATGGAAGTTGAATCGTGACAGCAAGCCCACCTAAATTACTTTGTTCAGCCCAGACCTTTCCTTGATGCTCATTAACTACATTAGCAACGATAGTTAAACCTAATCCGGTCCCACCAGTAGCTCTAGTTCTTGTTTCATCAACACGATAAAATGGCTTGAAAATTTTTTCAAATTCTTCAGGTGGCAAACCAAGTCCATTGTCCTCAACTCGGATTTGAACATAATCATTCTCTTGCACATTTCTATACAAGGAAATAGTCAGAAAAATTCTGTTTTTAGTATATTTTAATGCGTTACGAATAATATTTTCAATAGCACTTGTGAGTAGTCTTAAATTACCATAAATGGTGTGTTGTTCTGGGTGTAAAATTGAAATATTGACATCACAAATTATTTTACGTTGCTCTGCTTCAAATAATGCATCTTTGATAACGTCAGTCCAAAGATGATCGATTGTAAATAGATTATGCTCCATTTGAGAATGCATTTTTTGACGAGAAATGAGGAGTAGCTCACTAATCATTTTATCCATTCTTGATATTTCTTTTTCAATTCTTTCAACAGCATCTATATTACCTACTTTGTGACGAATAAGTGCTGTAGAGAGTTGTAATCTGGTTAACGGGGTTTTTAATTCATGTGAAATAGATGAAAGTAAATTATGTTGGTTAGAGATTAAATTATTAATAGCAATGGACATTTTGTTAAAGCTTTGTCCGACCTCTCGTAGTTCAGAAGGGCCTTGATTAGCTAGTTCGTTATCTACCTTGAAATCACCCAGTGCAACACTATTAGCGGCTTTTTGTAGCTTGGTGATAGGCTTAACAATTGTATAAGTAAACCACCAAAGTAAGGGAGTTGTAATAATTAGGGTCATGAGTAGTAGTACCCATGGATGGTTTAGCATATAGCGTAATACTTCTTGCTGCCCGTTAACTCTTGATATAAAAAAGAGCTCAGAGGCTTCTTCAGCATCGCCTATATATACTTTAAAGGGACCTGCAATTTGGATATCTCTGAAGGTTTTTCTTTGTGGAATAGTAAAGTTAGTTGATTCATCAAAAAATTGAAGGATATGTGTTTTTTCTTCTCCTAGTGCACCAAATACTTCTTTATTTGGTGTAATTAAAACTGGGCGTGCTGAGTCAAATTTATCTGTAGGAAGAACAGGAACACCCGCTAGAAGTCCTTTAATTTTATTATTTCGAATAGACTCAACGAGTTTTTGTTGATAAGTGGCTATTTCATTATCATCAAGCTCAGAATATAAATGTCCATCGAAATAAGGAAGAATGACTAGAAGAGTCGTCATTACAAACAACGCAATCCAGAAAACGGAGAATGTACGTATGGTTAAACGGTTTAAACTAAGTTTTGTTGTATACATTATTCACAAACCAATAAATAACCACGACCACGTAATGTTTTTAGCCATGGCATACCATTTTTTCTTTCAGGAAGTTTTTTGCGTAAGTTTGACATATGCATATCAATTGAGCGATCAAAAGGAGATAAATTTTTTCCTAGAACATTTACACTGAGTTCTTCTCTAGAAATAATTTGTCCAGGGTTTAGAGCCAATTTATATAGCAGGGCAAATTCAGAGCCAGTCAAAGATAAATCAATACCCTGGTAAGAGGCTTGTTGAATTCCAGGATGTAGTATTAATTCATCAAATTCTAGCGTCTTGTCTTCTTTTGATGATATTTGATCTGATTGTGAGTCAAGTTCAGAAGAGCCTACTCTACGTAAAATTGCTTTTATACGAGCAACTAATTCTCGATCGTTAAATGGTTTAGGAAGATAATCGTCAGCACCTAGTTCAAGTCCTAATACTCGATCAATTTCTTCTCCCCGAGCGGTGAGCATCATTACTGGAATATTCGATATTTGGCGAATTTTCTTGAGCGTTTCAATGCCGTTTAAAACAGGCATCATTACATCCAATAAAACTAACTGGTGGCTTGCATTTAGTTTATCTAATGCTTCTTGGCCGTTATTGGCGACCTCGACTTCAAAACCTGTCAGTCTTAATACTTCTGCAAGCAAATCAGTTAGCTCAATATCATCATCGACTAATAGAATTTTTGACATTTTTATTACCTTGTAATACAACGAACCTGCTTGATGTTGCAAGCAGGTTTTGTTTTTTAATTATTACCAGAATTTCCACCAGCTTTTCTTACCTGTATTTTCAGGAG
>CALATC010000164.1 GCA_937891475.1 uncultured Granulicatella sp.
AGTTTCATTATCGTATTCGTAAAAATGGATTTAAAATTTGGTATGATACTTCAATTGAATCTTTCCAATATATTAGACCAACATTCTCAAAAATGTTAAAACAAAAATATGGAAATGGCTATTGGATTGGGTTAACAAGTCATGTTTGTCGTGAATGTTTATCTTTATTCCACTTTGTACCTGGAATTTTTGTAAGTACATTATTTGCAACAATTTTAGTGGCAGGTATTTCAACATTACCATTTGTGATGTTAATAAGTGTTTATTTATTAGTGATTATCGGTTTATCTATTTTTGAAATTTCAACACATCCATTCCATATTATTCGTTTATTGATTCCAGTTATGATGATTTCTGTTCATATTTCTTATGGAATCGGAACAATTCGTGGCTGGATTGAAGGTTTTTGGTGGAAGAAAACGTATTTTTCAACTGATGAAGAATAAAATTGTTAAAAAGTGGTAAATCTCTCCTCATGAATTAGAGGAAATATGGTATAATGAATTGATTGTAGATAAAAGAGAGGTTGAAAAATTTGAGTAGATTAGAAAATCATGTTCGCAATAAAATTTTGAAAAATAAAAGAAGAAAATGGGCAATATTTTTTGTTGTTCTAGCTGCTACATTTATTACACTAGCAGGAGTTTATATTCGTGCTAGACTAGCTAAAGTAGAAAATGTTATTCACCAAGAAGTTGAAACAGTAAATCTTCGTGAAAAAGAAATAAAAGATAATGATAGTTTTTCAGTATTATTATTAGGGATTGATAATGGAGCCTATGGACGTGGCACTGAAGTAGGTAGAAGTGATACGATGTTAGTCGTAACTGTAAATGAAAAATTAGGAAAGACAACCATTGTAAGTATTCCTCGTGATTCTTATACAGAAATTATCGGTTATGGAACAAATGACAAAATTAACCATGCTTATGCATTTGGACAAGAAAAAATGTCGATTAATAGTGTTCAAAATATGTTAAATCTTCCAATTGATTACTATGTAACAGTGGATATGGGTGGTTTAATGGGCTTAGTTGATGCAGTTGGTGGTTTAGATATTACACCAGTATTAACCTTCACATATGAAGGAGAATCCTTTACTGAAGGAGAAGACCGACACGTTGATGGTGAAGCTGCTTTGAGATATGCCAGAATGCGATATGATGATCCAGAAGGAGATATGGGTCGCCAAAAACGTCAACAATATGTGATTCAGAAATTAGTAGAAAAACTATTAAATATTACTTCTGTAACTCGTTATGAAGAAATTTTAAAAACTTTAGAAAATTCAGTTCGTACGAATTTTACACTTGATAAATTATTATCGATAAAAAATAATTATCCAAAAGCTTTGAAAAATTTTGAAAGTGATAAAATTAGTGGGTCTGGAACAATGATTGGTGGAGTTTACTATTTTGTTGTCCCTGATGAAGAACGATTACGTATTTCAAATGTATTAAGAGAATCTTTAGATTTATCAAAAGTTGAATCATTAAAACATATTGAGACAAATGAGACACAAATAGCACCAGATGTTGAAAAACATCAACCGGTTAGTCAACCATTTTATCAAGAAGAGGCTGCTGATGAGTATGTAGAGCCAGTTCAACCTGCTCCTGTAACTACTCCAACGACTCCAACAACACCAACAACACAACAGACTACAAGTGTTCAAAATACAACAACGATTCAAAAAGCGGATGATAAAAAAGTTGAGACAACAACTAGTGCTCAAAAAGTTCAACCAACAACAGTAGCTCCGACTAAAGTTGAATCTTCAACGGTTGAAGTTGCACCAGCACCAACAAATACAACTATTGCACCAAAACCTGCTGCAGTAGAAAAATCTACATCAAATAATCAACCATAATAAATAATAGAATTTGAGGAAAGTAAATGGTAGAACATCATGATTTTGGTCTTCGATCCAAAAGAAGACAAAAGAAGAAAAAAGGAAAACTTTTATTTATATTTATTTTAATAACAGCATTATTAGTAGGCACTTCAATCGTATTTGCTGACAAATTAAATTTATTCCACCAAACAATTAGTACGATTACTCAAGATGTGGGGAATAGAACTGAAGAAGAAGCACAAGAAATTATTGAAAATGCCAAGCCAATTAATATTTTATTATTAGGGATTGATAATGGTGCATACGGTCGACCAACTGAAGATGGTAGAAGTGATACGATGTTATTATTAACATCGAATCCGACTGAGAAAAAAGCACAGTTATTAAGTATTCCACGTGACACTTATACAGAAATTGTTGGAATGAATTACTATGATAAAATTAATCATGCTTATGCATATGGACAAGCAAAAATGGCAATTAATTCTGTAGAAAAATTATTTGATACAAGCATTGATTTTTATATGGAAATTAATATGTCAGGATTAATGGAATTTGTCGATGCAGTTGGTGGAATTGAAGTAACTAGTCCTTTAACTTTTACATATGAAGGTCGTTCATTTGAAGAAGGGAAAAAGGAATTATTAGATGGTGAAAGTGCTTTGCGCTTTGCAAGAATGCGTTATGATGATCCAGAAGGAGATTATGGTCGTCAAAAACGTCAAAGAATTGTTATCGAACAATTAGTAAAAAAAATGATGTCCTTTAATTCGATTACAAATTTCGAAAAAATTATGAATGCTGTAAGTAAAAATGTTAAAACTGATATTCCAATTGGAAAAATTATGGCATTGAAAAACACATATGGACCTTCATTTGACCATTTAGAGCAAGCTTTTATTGAAGAACGTTCATTATTATTAACGAATTCAATCGGAGAACAAATTTATTATTCTTATGCTACAGATGAAGAATTATTAGAAAAATCCAATTTAATCCGTGAATATTTAGGTCAAAAACCTGTTAAAACTTATCCATTATTACAACAAAGAGAAAACCTATTTTATTTAACTACACCATAGAAAGAAGGAAATCAAATGATTTACGCTGGAATACTTGCTGGTGGAACGGGAACTCGTATGGGAATTCAAGATATGCCTAAACAGTTTTTAACATTAGGTCAAAAACCAATTATTATGCATACTGTTGAAAAATTCCTGTTTGTTCCAGAAATTGATATTGTTTATGTAGCCGTTCATCCGAATTGGATGACTTACTTTGAAGATTTGCTTCAAAAGTATGTTCCAACGCAAAAAGAAAAAATTCGTGTTGTTTCAGGTGGTAAAGATAGAAATGATAGTATTATGAATATTATTCAGGATATTCAAGAAAAACCTGGTGAAACGAAAGATGATATTTTAATTACTCATGACGCAGTTCGCCCGTTTGTATCTTACCGAATGATTCAAGAAAATATTGCTGCGATGAAAGAGTTTGATGTAGCAGATACAGTCGTTCTTGCAAATGATACAATTGTTGAATCTGTAGATGGAAAAGTTATTTCATCTATTCCAAATCGTACACATATGTATCAAGGACAAACACCACAAACGTTCAAGATTCGTGCGTTTGTAGATATTTACGAATCAATGGAAGACGATGTGAAACAAATTTTAACAGATGCTTGTAAAGTGTTTGTGTTAAATAATACTCCTGTTGGATTAGTTCAAGGGGAATATTCAAATATTAAAATTACGACAGTAACGGATTTAAAAATTGCTGAAGCGATGTTGGGAGAGATCTAAGTGATTAATCGAGTTTATCAATTGATTCGTCCGCATTATTTTTCTGTGAAATATGAAGACGTTGAAATGGAGCAAGAAGATACAGTAGTTGTTAGACCAAATTATATTGCACTATGTCATGCAGACCAACGTTATTTCCAAGGAACACGACCACCAAAAATTTTACAAAAAAAATTACCAATGGCATTAATTCACGAATGTTGTGGGATTGTTGTAAGTGATGCTTCTGGGACGTATAAACCTGGAGATAAAGTCGTCATGATTCCAAATCAACCTCCAAAAGAATTTGAAGAGGGAACAGAATTTTATGAAAACTATGTGACAGGTGGCTATTTCCGTTCAAGTGGACATGATGGGTTTATGAGAGAATTTGTTACAATTCCTAAAAATCGTGTTGTTAAATACGAAACCATTCCATCAAATGTGGCTGCGATTACCGAATTTGTTTCCGTTGGTATTCATGGTATTACAAGAATGAAACAAGTAGCACATTCAAGAAGAGAGCGTATTGTTGTATGGGGATCTGGAAGTCTAGCATATGTTGTTGCAACATTAGCAAAAGAAAAGTTTCCTAACTCAACGATTATTGTGGTTGGAAAAAATCATGATAAACTACGTTTATTCTCATTTGCAGATGAAGTGTATGATGTCAGTGAAATTGAAGATGATTTTACCTTTGATCATGCTTTTGAATGTGTTGGTGGAACTGGAACTCAAGAAGCTTATCGAGATATTATTAAACATATCAGACCACAAGGCGCAGTTGTTATGATGGGGGTTAGTGAATTTGAAGTTCCATTAAATACACGTGATATTTTAGAAAAAGGATTAACTTGGGTTGGTAGTTCACGATCAGGTCGTGAAGATTTTGAAGGAGCTGTTCAAATGATGGAACGTCCTCAAGTACATTCAAGATTGAATTTAATTATTCATGAATCAAATAAAATTCAAGATATCCAAGACATTTATCATTTCTTTGAAGAAGATACTGTTACACCATTTAAGACAGTTGCGAAATGGGATATTTAATAATGAGGTGAAATCATGGAACCACTTCAAGAGAAGTGTTTAGAAATGGCAGAGTATTTCGTTCAATTTTGTAAGGAAAATGATTTACTTTGCTACTTATGTGGTGGAGGAGCAATTGGAACTCTACGACATAAAGGATTTATTCCTTGGGATGATGACTTAGATTTCTTTATGCCAAGAAAAGATTATGAAAAATTAGCACAACTTTGGCCACAAAAGGCAGATAGTCGTTATCAACTTTCAAAAAGTAATGAAAATTATGTCGACCGTAATTTATTTATTACAATAAGAGATACACAAACAACATGTATCAAACCTTATCAACAAGATTTGGATATTCCACATGGATTAGCCTTAGATGTACTTCCATTGGATTATTATCCAGCTAATGGGCTATCACGAAAAAAACAAGTGATAGCTGCTTTAGTCTATTCACTATTTTGTGCTCAAACTATTCCAGAAAAACATGGTGGAATTATGAAGTGGGGAAGTCAAGCATTATTAGCACTTGTTCCCTCTAAAAAACTTCGTTATAAAATTTGGAAAAAAGCTGAAGCTGAAATGACAAAATATACAAAAGAAGAAAGTGATGGGATTACTGAACTTTGTTCTGGTCCATACTATATGAAGAAAAAGTATCCAATTTCAAGTTTTGAAGATGCTTTATGGCTTCCTTTTGAAGAAACGGAATTACCAATTCCAATTGGGTATGATGCTTATTTAAAAACTGCTTTTGGAGATTATATGACACCTCCACCAGTAGAAAAACAAGTAGCTCATCATGATGCAGTTTTAGTGGATTTAGAGAAGAGCTATACTCATTATAAAGGTGAATATTATGGAAAATAAGAAAAAAGTACTTTTCTTTTTATGGTCTTTCTCGTTAGGAGGAGGAGCGGAAAAAATTCTATCTACCATTGTATCGAATTTAGACCCTGAAAAATATCAGATCGATATTTTAGAAATGGAACATTTTGATAAGGGATATGAAGCTGTTCCAGCAGGCGTTAGAATTTTAAAACCTTATAAGAAGAAAAGTTATGGACGAGTGATAGATTCAATTTTATGGCGTCTAAGAATTTATTTTCCACATTTAGTAAGAAAATGGTTAATCAAAGATGAATATGATATTGAAGTATCCTTTACCATTATGAATCCAGCTTTCCCTTTTTCTAAGAGAGAAGGAGTTAAGAAAATTGCTTGGATTCATGGAAGTATTGAAGCATTTTTAGAGGAAAGTCAAGCTCACTATCGTAATAATCATTATGAACAATTAAGTAGTGCGGATAAAATTATTGCAATTTCTAAAAAAACAAGAGAATCGATTGAAACAGTTTATCCAATGTTTAACGATAAAATTCAAACGATTTATAATGGGTATGATTTTAGCTCTCTTCTTGAAAAATCAGAAGAAGTTGCCCCAGTTACCTTGGAAAAAAATAGTATTTGTGTTATAGGTCGTTTAGAAGAGTTAAAAGGGACGGATCGTGTACTAGAAGTCTTTACTAAATTACAACAAGAATTATCTGATATTCATTTATACTATATTGGTAGTGGTGAACAAGAGAATTTCTTGAAAGAAGAAGTAGAACGTCTTCAATTACAGGATAAGGTTCATTTCTTAGGTTATCAGAAGAATCCTTATTCTATTTTAAAACAAGCAAAACTTTTATGTTCTTTATCGAAGCAAGAAGGATTTTCAGGAGCAGTTGTAGAAGCAGTGACATTAGGAATTCCTTTTGTTTCCACAAATGTTGGTGGAGCCTTAGAATTATCGAATGATGGTCAATTTGGAGATGTGATAGAGACAAATCAAGAAGCGCTTGATTCTCTTAAAAAATATATTACTGGAGAAAGAAAGATTTCTGAGAATTATTCAGAATTTATCCAACAATTTACAATTGAAAAACAACTGCAACAAATAGAGGAGTTATTTCAATCATCAAAAGAAGAAAGGAGTTAGATAGATGCCGGATTCTTTAAGAAAACTTCATGCAGTACTTACAACTTTCTGCTATGGTTTAGCAATTGTTTTTTATTTGATTTATTTAAATAATAATCATTTAGAAACTTTATTATATACCGTTGTAATAGTTTTTATTGCACATACATTATTTAGTTTTCATAACTTAAAATATCAATTAATTCATATCTTGTTTTATATGACAATTTTTGTATTTTTATTTTCAAGGCCATTAATTGATTATTTAAGAATTGGAAGTTTTGACACATATCAACAAGATGCTTATGTATTCACTTTTAATATTATTCTAGTTTCCTTACTAGGATTATGGTTAGGTGGAATAATAGGTGTCAGATATTTTAGTCGAAAGAAAGAAAAGCCTGTTGATGAAAATTCTTATGCTCGATTAATATTACAAGTTCGAAGAGTTTCTTTAGCAGTATTTTGGTTAACATATCCATTTTATGTACTAAGATTAGTAGAACGTTTAATCTTTAGATTACAAACTACCTACTATGGATATTATGCGAATTTCACAAGTAAATTACCATACTTTACTTATTTATTATCAGCTTTTATGTTTTATGCATTATGTGTCTATTTAGCAACGAAACCATCTAAAAAAGCTTCTATCTTTATGCTTGGTTTATATGTTGTAGCCAATATGATTCATTTAGTCATTGGTACAAGAAATCCATTTATTTTAAGTTTATTATTTGCCTTTGTATATTTCTTTATGCGTCATTATTCTGATAAAAAAGAAGTTTGGCTTGGACGTAGAGAAAAAATTGCGTTAGGAGTAGGAACACCAGTCTTAATGCTTGCGATGGGGGCTATGAACTATATACGAGATGGAGCGAAATTAAAGTTTGATAGTATCTTTGCTTTATTAGTCGATTTTATTTACAAACAAGGAACTAGTTTTGGAGTTTTAGCTAGAGGTTATTTATATCGTAGTAGTTTACCAATTCGAGAAATGAGAAACTATACCTTTGGTCCTATTATTGATTATTTTTATCGCGGTAGTATTGGGATGAATTTATTAGGGACCACTGCTTTTAAAACAACGACAAATAGTATTGAATTAGCTTTAGAAAGTAATAGTTATGCTCATAATATTTCGTACTTAGTATTAAAACAACAATATTTAGACGGCCATGGTATCGGAAGTAGTTATATGATGGAAGTTTACACTGATTATGGTTTTGTTGGATTATTTATAACGAGTTGTATTTTAGGAGTTATTTTTATCGCATTACTAAATTCAGCGTATAGAAAAAATCTACTTGGATTTACCGTATCATTATTAATTCTCGGTAATTTATTCTTTATGGCAAGAAGTAGTTTCTCAGAAAGTTTCTTTAGTTTGTTCACAATGCAATTTTGGACAGTTGTAATAGTTATTTTCTTAATGTCCTACTCGATGAAGAAACCTATTTATCATACAACATTAGCAAAGGATGGTTATATACATGTTTGAAAATTATTCATTAGCTGATTTATTAGCTAATTTAAAGAAAAAGAAAAAATGGAATGTTATTGCAGTTTTTGTATTATTTGTTTTAATGGCTTTACCAATGAGCTATAAAGCAATTACTTCAAAATCAGTCGTAAAAAATAATACAAGTTACTCAAGCTATATTATTTATAAAATTAATGCACCTGAAAAAGAATTTAAAACAGAATCTAATACGAAGAATGATCAATTTAGTTATTTCTACTCTAAATTAATTAGTTCAAATATGAATGGTGCTTATTTATTCAATGATTCAACAGATCAAGAAGTGGCGAAATATGCTGGAGAAATTGCGAGTAATGCAACTCAATTAAGAAATTCAGATATAGATTTCTGGGAAAAGAAAATTATCGTATCTTCACTAGGGGATTATACAGGTGTTTCTGTTAAAGCTTTAACAACTAGTCCAACTTTAAATCAATTAATTGAGAAAAAAGTTGATGCATTAATGAACAGTTATAAAGATACATTTAAAGACGTGACGATTCAAAAATTAAATACTGTTAATTCACAAGAAGTTGGTGGAAGTGAAACAACAGTTTCAAACTTCAATGTAAAACAATTAGTATTAAGAATGGTAGTTGTTTTTGTATTAGCAGGATTTATTGTCATCTTTATGAATTTTGTTTGGTATTTATTTAATCCAACAATGAACCGTGTAGGTGATTTCAAAAAATACGATATCCAACAAGTATTTGAAATTGAAAATGCGGAAGTGTTACGTCAATTAATTCGATATAAAAAAGAAAATCTTGGAGACTTTGCTGTAGTTACTTCAAGTAAAGCTATTGCAAAACAATGGGAGCAAAAAATTCAAGATGTATCGATTGAATATGTAGAAGCTTCTAATTTTGAAAGAATTTGTCAATTTGATGCTTACCTATTTGTAGAAGAATTTGGGAAGACTCGTTATGTTGATTTCGAGAAAAAATTACAAGAATTGCACAATTTTGATAAAAAAATTATTGGTGTAGCAGTATTTCCAATCTAAAATTTAATAAACAAAATTCCCCCGTCAGAATAACTGGCGGGGGTTATTTATTTTAAAATGAATCAGAAAGTGTATTTAAATAGTTCACTAATTCCATTATCGTTAAATTATTATGACAAATAAATTCTTTCGTTAACCCTTCAATATAGAAGTTTGCAACTATAATATCATAATCTGTTTGATTTAAAATTTCAGTTGAAAGGTCAACTTGAGTCCAATTTTCAAAAATAAAACGATTATTACAATAGTACGAAAGGATTTTTGTTAAAGTAATCGAGAGTGCATGGTCAAAATTACTAATCACTAACACTTTAATAGGAGGACGATTCATTAACAATTGAACGGCAGTATCTTCTCCATGAGTAAATAGAGTATACATTAAGTGATTAATATGTTCGGATGTATGCGTTCGATTCATGATTTTTAAATATTCAACAATTTCTTCTTTCATAATTTGAAAAACTTCAGGAAAATGAAATTCGAAATTTTGAATCGTTTTTTGCTTTTGATTAAATAACAGAGGATCTGTAAAAGTCTCTTGACGTTCTAAATGTACCGTATTATGCATATACCAAATTAAATCATTACGATTATGAAATTGAATGTGTAGTCTATTTTCAATTTTGGATAACATTTCGTCTAATAAACGATATGATTTTTGTGCATAGTCACTATCATTTAAAGAGTGATAAAATTCTTCAGGACTTAAAAAGATACTCTCTTGAATAAATGAAATAAAAATTTGAGCTAAAATTTCTGGAGTGATT
>CALATC010000165.1 GCA_937891475.1 uncultured Granulicatella sp.
GCACCAGGAACTGACTTAACTCTTGGAATGCCTAAAAACCATGTTTGGGAAAGTGCTGGAAGCTATAATGCGCAAGGTGAACACTTTATTGCAAATATGCCAACAGAAGAAGTATTCTCGGCTCCAGATTATCGTGTAGCTGATGGTTATGTAACAAGTACTAAACCATTAAGCTATAATGGAAATATTATCGAAGGAATCAAAGTTACTTTTAAAGATGGTCAAATCGTAGAAGTTTCTGCTGAAAAAGGCGATCAAGTAATGAAAGATTTAGTATTCGAAAATATGGGTGCTCGTGGATTAGGAGAAGTTGCCTTAGTTAGCGACCCTTCTCCAATTTCTCAATCAGGAATTACATTCTTTAATACATTGTATGATGAGAATGCTTCAAACCACTTAGCAATTGGTTCAGCTTATGCTACAAGTGTTAAAGGTGGAGAAAAATTTGAAACTGAAGAAGAATTAGCTGCAGCCGGCTTAAATCGTTCAGACGTTCATGTGGACTTCATGATTGGTGGACCAAATATGAATGTTGACGGTATTCGTGAAGACGGAACAGTTGTACCAATCTTCCGTAATGGAGACTGGGCTATTTAATGACTTTGAAAGCATCCTATCCATTGTTTTAGTCAGATGGATGGGATGTTTTTTACTTTAAAAATAAAGGAGGTTGAAAGTATGACTCGACAAAGAAAATGGTTTTATGGAATTTTTGGAGCATTATTTGCACTGATTTTATTATTTTATGGATTGATTCTTATGTTTACTTATCGGGGAACTCCTGAAGCAATTGGATTATGGAATTTAAAAACTTATGAAAAAAAGAATCACTCTTATCGATTTGATGCAAAGGGCGATGAAATAGCAACGATATTATTTTATACGGGAGCATTAGTAGAGCCTCAAGCATATGTAAATT
Source organism: uncultured Granulicatella sp. (assembly GCA_937891475.1). The sequence continues at coordinate 920 of CALATC010000165.1, forward strand.
TAGCGATGGAATTATCCAATCAAGGCATTACGACTTATGTTATTGAATCTTCTCTTAACTTACCGATTTTAGAAAGAGGTACAACGGAATCGATTATAAAAGAGGAAAAATTGGATAAAGTTTATGTTGCAGGCCATTCATTAGGTGGAGTTGTCGCAAGTTTAGATGCAGTTCAATTAAAAAAGGAAAATCATTTAGCAGGTATTATTTTATTAGCAAGTTATTTTGATAAAAGTGTAGATTTTAGTAATAGTGATGTCCCAGTTTTATCCATTATCGCAAGTAATGATAAAGTTTTGAATTGGACAAAGTATATTAAAAGTAAAAATCGCCTTCCTCAAACTTTTGAACAAGAATTCATTTTTGAAGGAAATCATAGTGGATTTGGCTCATATGGAAAACAAATAGGTGATGGAGAAAGATCGATGAGTGATCGCAGACAACAAAAAATTACAAGTGAAAAAATCGCTAAATTTATTAAAGAACAAAACAAGAATGTTCAATAGTGAAACAATGAAGGAAATTTAAAGAAAAAGCGTTAAAGTCATAGCAATTTTATTGAAAAAGTTTTACAATAGAAACGATAGACAAAATAGAAGGGAAGTTATAAAAAATGGCAGATAAAGTGCGTGTACGTTATGCACCAAGTCCAACAGGGCATTTGCATATTGGTAATGCAAGAACAGCTCTATTTAATTATTTATTCGCAAGACATTACGGTGGAGAATTTATTATTCGTATTGAAGATACTGACCGTAAAAGAAATATTGCTCATGGGGAAGAAAGTCAATTAGAAAACTTAACTTGGTTAGGAATTGACTGGGATGAAGGTCCAGATAAACCAAAAAATGTAGGACCATATCGTCAATCAGAACGTGAACATATTTATAATCCATTAATTGAACAATTAATTGCAGAAGATAAAGCTTATAAATGCTATATGACTGAAGAAGAGTTAGAAGCAGAACGTGAAGCACAACGTGCTCGTGGAGAAATGCCACACTATAGTGGGCAACATGCTCATTTAACACAAGAACAACGTGATGCTTTTGAAGCAGAAGGACGTACTCCAGTTGTTCGTTTCAGAGTTCCTCAAAATAGAACATATACTTTTGATGATATTGTTAAAGGTGAAATTACTTTTGAATCTGGTAGTGTAGGTGGCGACTTTGTTATTTTAAAACGTGACGGTATGCCAACGTATAACTTTGCAGTAGCAGTGGATGACCACTTTATGGAAATTACTCATGTATTACGTGGGGATGACCATATTGCAAATACTCCTAAACAAATGATGGTTTATGAAGCATTTGGATGGGATACTCCTAGATTTGGTCATATGACATTAATTATTAATACAGAAACTGGTAAAAAATTATCAAAACGTGATGAATCTATTTTACAATTTATTGAACAATATAAAGATTTAGGCTATTTACCAGAAGCAATGTTCAACTTCATTACTTTATTAGGATGGTCTCCACAAGGGGAAGATGAAATTTTCTCAAGAGAAGAATTTATTCAAATTTTTGATGAAAAACGTCTTGGTAAATCTCCAGCAGCATTCGATCCTAAGAAATTAGAATGGATTAACAACACTTATGTGAAGAAAACTCCATTAGAAGAAGTTGCACCATTAGCGATTCAACAATTACAATTAGCAGGATTATTACCTGAAACATTGAGTGAAGAGCAACAAGTTTGGGCGAATAAATTAGTAGCATTATATCATGATCAAATGAGCTACATGAATGAGATTGTTTCTATTTCAAGTTTATTCTTCCAAAAAGACTTCGTTGTGGAAAATGATGAAGCAAGAGAAGTACTTCAAGGTGAAACAGTGCCAACTGTACTTCATGCATTCAAAGCTCAATTAGAAGCTTTAGAAGTGTTTGATGAAGCTAGTGTGATGGCAGCAATTAAGGCTGTTCAAAAAGAAACTGGTGTAAAAGGTAAGAACTTATTTATGCCAATTCGTGTGGCAACAAGTGGTCAAACTCATGGTCCATCTTTAGGTCAAACGATTGAGTTATTAGGTAAAGAACGTAGCCTTGTACACTTAAACGAAGCGTTGGCTTTAATCCAAGCGTAATTAATTCGAATTAGACTTCCTTAATAGTAGTATTAGGACGGCAGTAGCCTCGTGAAACAAGTCTCTTGCCTAAAATTCGAGCCTGTAGTCTCGAATTTACCTGTAATATCAGCCAGAATGGCTGATATTACTCATACTACTATAGGAAGTCTATTCTTATTTTACGGATAAATATGATACGGGCGTGTTTGATGAGACTTCCTTTGTATAGTAGCATTAGGACGCCAGCAGACCTATCGGTCTCATGGCTAAACTTCGAGCCTAAGGTCTCGAAGTTTCCTGCGGTATCAGCCGTGTGGCTGATACTGCTCATGCTACTATAGGAAGTCTATTCTTGTTTTACGGATAAATATGATATGGGCGTGTGAGATTATGACTTCCTTTAATAGTAGTATTAGGACGGCAGAAGCCTCGCAAATGCGAGTCTCTTGCTCATGCTACTATAGGAAGTCTTTTCTTATTTATACGGATAAATATAAGTTGAGGTGAGGATTTTTATGAATAAAAAAGAATTATCCGATAAAACTTCATTTTTATGGACTTTATTTGGAATTACGTTGTTATTGTTTGTTTTTCAGAAGTTGGGAAATCAAGTGCAATGGTATTTGAATATGGCTGGGCTAGTATTGGCAAATGAAATTTTTGGATTTTTAGTTTCTGATAAAGATACTGTAAAAAAATTTTCAATATCAAAACAGATGTATTGGTGGGTGTGCTTAGTCATTATTTGTTTTGTTGTTTCAATTATGATGCTATCTAATAGACTAGCAAGCTTAGTGTTTGAAAATGCTACAGAATTAGATTTATATCATTTACTGTCCTTACTTTTGATCATATTAAGTAGTTCTCAAGTTTATTATGGATTGATTCATCCAAAAATTATAGAATCTTATACTAATGAATGGATTCGTAAGGATATCAAAAGAGATATTAGAATTGGTATAAACTCTTTCCTTCATTCACTTCCAATGCTTCTTTTTATAATTGGAATTTGTATATTGTTTCATTTTAGTGGATTTTATCCGAGCTTTTGGCAAAGTGCCTTGTGTTATATTTGTATTTCAAGTGCAATTTTTTTAATGCGTTACTAATTTGATGATATACCGTTCTTGACAGGCAGATTTCTAGTGTAAATGTGATACCAGAGTTATTAGAGTTTTTGAAAAAATAAATGTTATTTTAAGCAATTATGCCTTGAAAAGGTATAGTTGCTTTTTAGTATGTAAATAATGAAAATATTACTTTGTTTTCAGAAAGATTATGATATAATGAGTCCATTCAAAAGAAAGGAGAATGAATATGGATACAAATAAAACTTATTCAGCAAAAGAGTTTACAATGACCGTATTAAATGCATTAGCATTAGGGGTAGTTGTAACTTTAATTCCTGGGGCAATTTTAGGTGAATTAACAAAAGCGTTATTACCAGT
>CALATC010000166.1 GCA_937891475.1 uncultured Granulicatella sp.
GATTCATGTTTTTCCTCCTTTACATATATAAACCACCGTTAATTTGTAATACTTGACCTGTCATATATTTTTGTTCTGCTAAATATAAACAAGCTTTAGCAATATCTTCAACTGTTCCAAATTTACGCATTGGAATTTGTTTTTCCCATTCCTTGCGAATTTTTTCTGGAAGTGCTTGAGTCATTTCAGTATCAATATATCCAGGTGCAATTGCATTAACGGTAATTCCTCTTGAACCAATTTCTTTTGCTACTGATTTTGTTAAACCTATAATACCTGCTTTACTTGCGGCATAATTGACTTGACCAGCATTACCAGATACACCAACAATACTAGTCATATTAATAATACTTCCTGATTTTTGACGAACCATATATGGACTAGCAAAACGAATTAAGTTAAAACAACCTTTTAAATTAATATCAATGACATCATCAAAATCTTGTTCTTTCATTTTTAATACTAATCCATCACGAGTAATTCCAGCATTATTGACTAATACATCAATTTTTGAAAACTTCTCAATCGTTTGTTCCACTAAACTTTCAGCAACCTCAAATTTTGAAATATCACCAACAACACTTAGAACTTCTCCTGGATATGGAGTAAATAGTTCTAATACTTCTTGGTCAATTTCTGAAGTTGCATTTAGGACAATATTAGCCCCTTCTTTTGCAAAAGCTAATGCAATGCCTAATCCAATTCCTCTTCTACTTCCCGTTACAACGACTGTCTTATCGATAAATTTCATATCTTTCCCTCTTTCACTCTTCGTAATTCTTGTACTGTTTGATCCAATAATTTCATTGATTCTGTCTGAAGTACAGTTACTTCGATTGAATGACTTTTGGCAATTTGTTTAATCATTTGAGATAAACTTTTTCCAGGTCCAATTTCTACGAACACTCGAACACCTTGTTCTAACATCCATTCAACATTTTGTTTCCATTTAACAGAATGAGTGATTTGTTGTGTCAATATTTCTGCTTTAATCGGAATAGAATGTTGTACTCCAGTCACATTACTTAATACTGGAATACTTGGTGTTTGAAATGAAATTGTTTTTATAAAGTCATTAAATTTTTCTGCTGCTGGAGTCATTAATTCTGTATGAAAAGCTCCACTTACGGGAAGAACAATCGCACGTTTTGCTCCTTGTTCTTTTAATTTTTCTACTGCTATTTCAACAGCATCCTTTTTCCCACCGATTACTAATTGTCCTGGTGTATTATAGTTGGCAGGCGATACTAATAATCCTTGTTCTTGTAACTCTTTACATACCTTTTCAATGACTTCATCTTCTAATCCCAAAATAGCAGCCATTGAACCAGCATTTTGATTTGCTGCCTCTTGCATCCATTCTCCACGTTTTGAAACAAGCATTAACGCTTCCTCATAACTTAATGCACCACTTGCCATTAATGCACTATATTCCCCAAGAGATAGACCCGCAACAGTATCTGGATGAAATCCTTCTTCTTCAAGAAACTGTAGAATAAGTTTAGAAACAAATAATAATAAAGGCTGTGTGTACTTTGTTTCATGAAGTTTTGTAGAATTTTCATCTTCTAATAGTTCTAATACTGAAAAATCTAATACTTTTTGTGTTTGTTCTAATAAATGTTGACCCTTAGGATTTTCTAGAAATTCTAACCCCATTTGAGGTTTTTGACTTCCTTGACCAGGGAAAATAAAAGCCGTTTTCATAAGCACTCCTTATTGTTTGAGTTCAAACTAAATATTGCGTAAAAAAATTTAGAATCCAAAACGTTTCATTTGATCTTGAATTGTTTTTCTTGAATCTCTCATTAATTCTTCAATAATTTCTTTACAAGTTTCTTCTTTTTGAATTAAACCAGCAATTTGTCCTGCCATCATTGATCCCATTTGAGTATCCCCTTCAACGACAATACGTCTTAGAGCACCTTTTCCAATCGCTTCTAATCGTTCGAAATCAGGATTTTCTTTACTTGTTTCTTCTTTTTCAGCTTGTAAATAAATTTTTGTTAATTTATTTCTTAATACACGAACTGGATGTCCAGTAATTTGACCAGTAATTACTGTATCAATATCTTTTGCTTTAATCACTGCTTGCTTAAAGTTATCATGAGCAGTAGATTCTTTTGCAACTAAAAATCTAGTTCCTAATTGAACAGCTTCAGCACCTAACATCAATGCAGCTGCCATTCCACGACCATCACCAATACCACCAGCTGCGATAACAGGGATATTTACAGCATCGACTACTTGAGGCAATAAAGCAATCGTAGTTGTTTTACCAATATGTCCTCCTGCTTCCATTCCTTCAATGACAACAGCGTCAGCCCCAGCTTTTTCCATACGTTTTGCTAAAGCTACAGAAGCTACTACTGGGATGACAATAATACCAGCAGCTTTAAATTTATCCATATATTTTCCTGGATTTCCAGCACCTGTGCAGACTACTTTTACGCCTGCTTGGCAAACCACATCTACTACTTCATCAACGAATGGACTTAATAGCATGATATTAACCCCAAAAGGTTTATCCGTTAATTGCTTCATTTCATCAATAAATCCTTGTACAACTGGACCAGGAGCATGACCACAGGCAATAATTCCTAGCCCACCTGCATTGGATACTGCACTAGCTAAAGATGGATTTGCAACCCATGCCATTCCACCTTGAATAATAGGATACTGGATACCAAGTAATTGACTAATTTTTGATTCCATCTAACTCATCCCTTATTATTTTTCTGCTAATTGGTTATCAACGTATTTTACTAAATCTTCTACAGTTTCTAATCCATCTTCTGTATCGATTTTTACATCAAATTCATCTTCAATATCATTAATGATTTGGAATAAATCTAAGCTATCTGCTTCTAATTCATCTTTTAAGCTAGTTGTTAATTGTACTTCTTCTTTTTCTTTTCCTAATTGATCTGTAATAATTTCTTGAATTTTTTCGAATGTCATGTTTGTTTCCTCCAAATAGTTATATTGTAATTATGATACTTCCCCAAGATAATCCGCCACCAAAGCCACTGAATAGTAGTTTTTGTCCACTACCAATCGTAATCAATTGGTTTCGAACTAATTCATCTAGAAGAATTGGAATACTTGCTGCTGAAGTATTTCCTACACTAGCTAGATTTGTTGGGAATTTTTCAATTGGTTGTTTTAATTTTTTTGCAACTTGTTCGATTAATCGAACATTTGCTTGATGAAGTACATATAAATCTACATCATCAGCACTCATTTGAGCTTTTTCTAGAGTTTCTGAAATATTTTTTGGAACTTCCCTTGAAACGAGTTCAAAAACTCCTCTACCATCCATTCTCATCGTTGAAATTGTATGTTGCTCCAATCTTTCTCCACAAACTAATGCTTCTCCTTTTTGGCCATCAGAACGCAAAGTTTCAACAAATAATGTTGCATCATCTGTTTTTTCTAATAGAATCGCACCCGCTCCATCGCCAAATAAAATAGCGGTAGAACGATCTTTCCAATCTAAAACAGATAACATAGTTTCAGCACCAATCACAATACCATATTTTTGATTTCCGGCTGAAAGCATCTTTATAGCTGTGGATAAAGCAAATACAAATCCTGCACAAGCTGCACTTATATCAAATGCAAATGCATTAGTGGCGCCAATTGCTCCTTGAACTTTTGCTGCACAAGAAGGGCTCATAGAATCAGGAGTCATTGTTGCTACGATGACAAATTCAATTTCTTCTGGATGTATTTCAGACTCTTCTAAAAGCTTTTTAGCAGCTTTTATCGCTAAATCACTTGTTGTTAACTCTCTAGCATAACGTCTTGATTGAATTCCAGTTCGTTTTTGAATCCATTCATCAGAAGTATCTAAATGATGCTCCCAATCTGTATTTTTTATTTCATGAATTGGTAGGTAAGAACTTGTATGAATCACTTTTACAGTGGACATCAAATCTCTCCTTTTTGAACTTCAGCTTTGGCTTCATGTAAAAAGTTATATAAATTATGAAGACCTTTTACTAAAATAGCCATTTCTTCCTCGTTCATTCCTTCAATCGTACGTTTCACTAACTTTTCATGAAACTTACGATGTAATCGATACAAGAGACGTCCTTTACTTGTTAAACCTAATCTAACAATTCGTCGATCTTTTGTATCTTTTAAGCGTTCAACATATCCTTTCTTCACTAATGCATTAACTGCCACTGTTAGCGTCCCAACTGTTACATTTAATGTATTGGCAACTTCTGTTGTCGTGAGTTCACGGTACATGCCGATTGCTTCAATTGCATGCATTTCTTTTATCGATAAATCTTTGAATTGACTTTGTGCCAATGAAGATTCTTCAATATCTAGCATTTGGTTAAAGACGTCTACCAAATACTCATTAATTTTCTCTAGAGTTTTTTCCATTTCTTTCTCCTAATTAGTTTGAATATCAAATCATTTGATATTCAAACTATACTAAATAATACTTTGGATGTCAAACATTTTTTGCAAAAAAAATTTCTCTTTCAATTCTATGAATTCGAAAGAGAAATTTTCATCATTATTCAATTGGTGTAACAATTAATCTTAATGCATGTAATAGAACTACTACAGTACTTCCTTCATGAAGAATGACTCCAAGTGTTAAATCACTCCAACCAAGGAAATTCAATAACACTAATACAATCACAATCAATAAAGAAAATATTAAATTTTGCTTTGTAACAGTCATCATTAATTTGGAAACTTTATGCAATGTTTTTAAAGAATCTAATTGACTATTCATTAATACAATATCACTTGATTCCATTGCAACATCAGTTCCTTTTCCCATTGCAATTCCAACTTCTGCATTCACTAATGCTGGTGCATCATTAATACCATCTCCAACCATTGCAATTGTCGGATATTTCATAGACCATTCTTTTAACGTATTTGCTTTTTCTTCTGGTAATACATTAGCTCTTACCTCATCAACTTCTAATTCGTTAGAAATTGCCTCGGCCGTTTGAATAGAGTCCCCTGTTAACAGCATCGTTTGAATCTTTTCTTGTTTAAAATAGTCAATCACTTGTTTTGCCTCTTCTTTCGGAGTATCTAAAAGGGCTACTGCTCCAACTACTAGATGATCCTCACTTAAAACTACAACAGTCTTTCCTTCATTCATCCACTGCTCAACAATGGATTCATATTTTCCTAATGTAGCAAAGCTTGACGGCTTTCCAATGCGATACGTATGATTTCTGTAAGTTGCTTCTAATCCAATTCCTACTTTTGGTGTAACAGATAATGAATAAGTTCGATATGCTAATCCAGATTCTACAATTGCAAAGGCTAAGGGATGATTTACTTTTCTCTCCATCGATACAAGAATAGAATATAATTCGAATTCGCGATCTTTATCCATCACTTTTGCTACAACTTTCGGTGTACCATTAGTTAGTGTGCCAGTTTTATCAAAAGCAATTGCGTTAACTTCAGACATTTTCTCTAATGCAGCTCCAGATTTTATAAAGATACCTTTTCTAGATAAAGTTGAAATCGCAGCTACTGTTACCGGTGTAGCACTAGCGGCTAGTGCGCATGGAGAAACAGCAATTAAATAAACCATTCCACGATAAAAAGCTGTTAAGAAATCCCAGTTTAAAAATATAATTCCGATGGCTAACACGACTGGAAATAAGGCCAATACAATTGTGACATAGACTGGTTCCCATTTCTTTAAGAAACTACCTGTACGCGTTAATGATTGTCCAGCTTCTTGTACTAGTGTAATAATCTTTCCAAGTACACTGTCTTGTTGTTTTTTAGTAACCTTAATGAGCAATGTTTGGGTTAAATTTAAAGTTCCGGCAAATACTTCGCTTCCTACTTCTTTTTCAACTGGAATTGATTCACCAGTTACTGAAGCTTGATTCACAGAGGACATTCCTTCAATAATGATTCCATCTGCTGAAATTTGACTGCCATTTAATACTTGAATAATATCTCCAACTTCTAAAGAAGAAGCATCTACTTCTTCAAAATGTCCATTATTCATTTTTTTCAACGCTAATTTTGGTTGCAATTGTAATAATTGAGTCATATCTTTACGACTTTTCTTTTCAACATATTCTTCAAGTGAATGGGCAATTGTAAATATAACAATTAGCATTGCAGCTTCTTCAAATTTCCCAATAAAAATCGCACCAAGAGCAGCAAGTGTCATGAGTAAATGAACATTTGGACGAAACTTTTTAAAATGCTTTGTTTCCTCAATCGTATCCATAATTCCTTCAGTAATTACTTCTTTCCCAATACAAGCAATTGTTAAAAGGAATAAGGCATTTGCAATCCAAGCTACACTTTTTTCTAAAAATAATGCTAATACAAACATACTAATTGCTAGAGCCCAACGTTGCCAAGAAATTTCATGATGATGGTGACCGGAACAATGACCACAATGATCATGGTGGTGGTGTTCACCATGTTCGTGCGAATGATGATGATGTTCATCGTGATGGTGTTCATGCTCATGCGAACAATGGCAATGGTCATGGTCATCGTGATCGTAATAAGCATTGTGTTCATGGTGATGATGGTGATGATGATGTTCATCATGTTCATGTGAATGATGATGAGAATCATAATCGTGACTATGATGTTCACTGTGTTCATGAGAATGTTTTTCATGATGATGTATTTCTTCATTTCTTCTTTGATTCAATAATTTATTAAATGTTATTTTAACTACTTCTATAAATTCGTCTAAAACTTTAAATTGATGTTTCATACTCCACAACCTTTCTTACTGAATCTATTATACATGAAGATTCAAGTTTCAACAAAAAAAGAAATGACTTTTTCTAGTAGTAGTTTAGCCAAAAGTCATATCTCAATCGATTATTCATATTCATGGTAATAAAAAATGACTTATCATAATAGCAATAGTAATAGAAACCAAATAGGCTTCTATTACCGGAAAGCTGCTGGCATCCGTTTGCTATTATTTTTAT
>CALATC010000167.1 GCA_937891475.1 uncultured Granulicatella sp.
AAGATATTTACGCTTCAGTTATGATTGCTCAAGCTGCTCTTGAATCAGGTTGGGGAACAAGTGCTTTATCGAAAGCACCAAACCATAATTTATTTGGTGTAAAAGGAAGTTATAATGGACAATCTGTTAATATGCAGACATTAGAAGATAGTGGTGGACAAAATTACTATAGTATTCAAGCAAACTTTAGAAAATATCCATCATATCAAGAATCATTAGAAGATTATGCCGATAAAATTGTAAATGGGATTACTGGTGCACCATTATTTTATTCTGGAGCTTGGAAGAGTAAAACAAATAGCTATCAAGATGCAACAGCATATTTAACTGGTCGTTATGCAACGGATACAGCTTACGGTTCTAAATTAAATCGTATTATTGAACAATTTGGATTAACAAAATATGATACAGAAACAGCTGTAAATATGGCTGAAGAAATTGCGAATAATCAAACTACAACATCTAATGGAGATGGCTATACAGTTGTCAGTGGAGATAGCTTATATGCGATTGCTCGTAAAACAGGAACAAGTATTCAAGATTTATTAAGTTTAAATGGATTGAATTTAAACTCAATTATTCATCCAGGACAAGTTTTAGCATTATCTTCAAAATCAGTATCTACTGAAACAAAACAAGAAGAAAGTGCTCCTAAAGAAGAAACAAAATCAACTGAATCAACTTCAACAGCTACTACAACTTCTGCTGGAAGCTATACAGTTGTCAGTGGAGATGGCTTATATGCGATTGCTCGTAAAACAGGAACATCTATTCAAGACTTATTAAGTTTAAATGGGTTAAGTTTAAATTCAACAATTTATCCTGGACAAGTATTAAAATTATCTTCAAATAGTGAAGCTTCTTCAGCAGAGGAAACAGCAACTAGTACTGAAGAAACAAGTAGTGAAGCAACATCCACAAGTTCAGAGGAATCTAGCTCAACTTCTACTGGAAGTTATACAGTTGTCAGTGGAGACGGCTTATATGCCATTGCACGTAAAACAGGAACATCTATTCAAGATTTATTAAGCTTAAATGGATTAACTTTAACTTCAACTATCTATCCTGGACAAGTATTAAAATTATCTTCAAGTAGTGAAGTTTCTACAACTGAAGAAGCAACAACAAGCACAGAAGAAACAAACAGTGAAGAAACTGCTTCTAACGAAGTTCAAACATCTTCAAGTGCTGGATCTTATACAGTTGTCAGTGGCGATAGTTTATATGCAATCGCTCGTAAAACAGGAACAAGTATCCAAGATTTATTAAGTTTAAATGGATTAAACTTAAACTCAGTTATTCATCCAGGTCAAGTATTACAATTAAGTAATGCTTATGAATCAAGTTCAACTGAAGAAACAGTGACAACTACAGAGGAAACTGCTTCTTCTGAAGAAACATCTACATCTGGAAATGCGCAAATGTACTATGTTCACCAAGGGGATACTTTATATCGTATCGCACGTAACAATGGTATTTCATTATCAACATTATTAGAATGGAATAACTTAAGCGTAGATAGCCCAATTTATCCAGGACAAGGATTAATTGTTTCATATGGCTCAAGTAGTTCATCAGAAGAAGCGAATACTACTACTCAAAGCTCTGAAAGTACCTATACGGTAAAAGCTGGAGATGGCTTATGGAGAATTGCGAAAAATCATGGATTAACATTAGATGAATTAAAAGCAATGAATCAATTAACGTCTAATATTATCCAACCAGGACAAGTCTTGATTGTTTCAAAATAAATTGATATAATGCTAGTAAATATTAGCAGACAAAGGAATAGTAGAAATTTCGATTGTAGTAGAGAGTGCATGGTTGGTGAAAATGCATCATGAAAAGTTTTGAACTCGCCTTTTAGCTGAATTTCTGAAATAAAGTAAGAAATTCCGTTTCACTCGCGTTAAGAGTATGTTAAGTATAAAATTAGGTGGTACCACGTGGAAACGTCCTATTGTCTTTAGAGACATTAGGGCGTTTCTTTAGGTATTTCCAGAAAAGAGGGGAAAATTATGTCATTTAATCATCATGAAATCGAACCAAAATGGCAAAAATTTTGGTTAGACAATCATACATTTAAAACTACGGAAGATAAAAATAAAAAGAATTTCTACGCATTAGATATGTTCCCATATCCATCAGGACAAGGGTTACACGTTGGACATCCAGAAGGATATACAGCAACAGATGTTGTTTCTCGTATGAAACGTGCACAAGGGTATAATGTATTACACCCAATGGGATGGGATGCATTTGGCTTACCAGCAGAACAATATGCGTTAGATACAGGGAATGACCCTGCTGAGTTTACATTGAAAAATATTGCAACTTTCAAACGTCAAATTCAAGAACTAGGATTTAGTTATGACTGGGATCGAGAAATTAATACAACAGATCCAAATTACTATAAATGGACTCAATGGATTTTTACAAAATTAGTAGAAAAAGGTTTAGCGTATGAAGCAGAAGTACCGGTTAACTGGTGTCCTGCTTTAGGAACAGTATTAGCTAATGAAGAAGTTATTGATGGTAAATCAGAACGTGGTGGACATCCAGTGTACCGTAAACCTATGAAACAATGGATGTTAAAAATTACAGCTTACGCGGATCGTTTATTAGAAGACTTGGATGATTTAGATTGGCCAGAAAGTATCAAAGATATGCAAAGAAACTGGATTGGTCGTTCTAAAGGAGCACAAGTAACATTTAAAGTAAAAGATTCAGATGAAAGTTTTGAAGTATTTACAACTCGTCCAGATACATTATTTGGAGCTACTTATAATGTTTTAGCACCTGAACATGAATTAGTTCAAAAAATTGTAACTCCAGAACAAAAAGAAGCAGTGGATGCTTATATTGCTTCTGTTTCTACTAAATCAGATTTAGAACGTACAGAATTATCAAAAGAAAAAACAGGGGTATTTACAGGAGCTTATGCGATTAACCCTGTTAACGGAAAAGAAATCCCAATTTGGATTGCAGACTATGTATTAGTGAGTTACGGAACAGGAGCGATTATGGCGGTACCTGCTCATGACGAACGTGACTATGAATTTGCTAAAGTATTCGGTCTAGATATTATTCCAGTTATCGAAGGTGGAGATGTGACTCAAGAAGCTTATACTGGAGATGGAGTTCATATTCATTCTGAATTTTTAGATGGCTTAAATAAAGCTGATGCCATTGAAAAAATGAATGAATGGTTGAAAGAACAAGGCGTTGGAGAAGCAAAAGTAAGTTACCGTCTACGTGACTGGTTATTCTCTCGTCAACGTTATTGGGGAGAACCAATTCCTGTCATTCATTGGGAAGATGGTACAATGACAACTATTCCTGAAGAAGAGTTACCATTAGTATTACCAAAAACAGATAAAATTAAGCCAAGTGGTACAGGTGAATCTCCATTAGCAGCTATTGAAGAATGGTTATATGTTACGGATGAGAAAACAGGATTAAAAGGACGTCGTGAAACAAATACAATGCCACAATGGGCAGGAAGTTCATGGTATTTTGTTCGTTATATTGATCCTCATAATCAAGAACAAATTGCAGATCCTGAAAAATTAAAAGAATGGTTACCAGTTGATTTATATATCGGTGGTGCAGAGCACGCAGTATTACACTTATTATATGCTCGTTTCTGGTATAAAGTATTATACGATTTAGGTGTTGTTCCGAATAAAGAACCATTCCAAAAATTATTTAACCAAGGAATGATTCTTGGTGAAGGTAATGAAAAAATGTCTAAATCAAAAGGAAATGTTGTGAATCCGGATGATGTTGTTCGTCAATATGGGGCAGATACATTACGTCTATATGAAATGTTTATGGGACCATTGGATGCTTCAATTGCTTGGAGTGAAAAAGGTCTTGAAGGAAGCCGTAAATTCTTAGAACGTGTTTGGAGATTACTAGTCGATGAAGAAGGTAAATTACGTGACCGTATTACAACTTTCAATGATGGCTCATTAGATAAAATTTATCACCAAACAGTTAAGAAAGTTACTGAAGATTATGAAGCATTACGCTTTAATACAGCTATTTCTCAAATGATGATTTTTGTAAATGAAGCGTATAAAACAGAAGCTCTTCCAGTTCAGTATATGAAAGGTTTAGTTCAATTATTAGCACCAATCGCTCCACACTTAGGAGAAGAATTATGGTCTAAACTAGGCGCAACTGAATCTATTAGCTATGTTGCATGGCCAACTTACGATGAAAAATTCTTAGTAGAAGATGAAGTAGAAGTTATCTTCCAAGTAAATGGAAAAATTAAAGCTCGTGTAATGGTTCCAGCAAATAGTGATGCAGCATCAATGGAAGAAATTGCAAGAAATCATGAATCTGTAAAAGCCGCAATTGAAGGCAAAACAGTTCGTAAAGTTATTGCAGTTCCAGGAAAATTAGTAAACATTGTAGCTAACTAATAAAATTTAAATATATTTGATGGCAGGAGGGGTTCTTTTAAATAAAGAGCTCGCTCCTTTTGCCGTTATGAGATGTAGAAAAGGAGATATCATGATTTATTTTGATAATTCAGCAACAACAAAAATTGCTCCAGAAGCATTACAATCGTATGTTCAAACAAGCGAGCGTTTTTGGGGAAATCCTTCAAGCTTACATCGACTTGGAGGACAAGCCTTTCAAGTATTAGAAAAAGCAAGAGAACATATTGCGACTCTTTTAGGTGCTAAAACAGAAGAGATTTATTTTACTTCTGGAGGAACAGAAAGTAATAACTGGGCGATTAAAGGAACGGCACTGGAAAAAAGAGTGTTTGGAAATCATATTATTACGACAAAAATTGAACATCCTTCCGTTTTAAATACGGTGAAACAATTAGCTCAATTAGGATTTGAAGTTAGTTATTTAGATGTCAATGACAAAGGTGAAATTTCATTAGAACAATTAGAATCTATGCTAAAAAAGGAAACAATTTTAGTTTCTGTAATGGCGGTGAACAATGAAATTGGTGTGAGTCAAAATATCGCAGAGATTTCTCATATTCTTGAACAATATCCATGGGTTCATTTTCATGTTGATGCGGTTCAAGGATTAGAACAAGTTCCAGATTTATTAGCGCTTGGACGAATTGACTTATTAAGTTTATCTGCTCATAAATTCCATGGACCACGTGGAGTTGGAATACTTTATAAAAAAGCTGGAAGAAAAATTCAGTCGTTGTTAACTGGTGGAGGTCAAGAAAAGACCGAACGTAGTACAACTGAAAACTTACCAGGAATTGTTTCTACAGCTAAAGCAATGCGTATGTATTTAGAAGCTCCACATCCAATGAAGGAAATTAGAGACTATTTGTGGAATTTCTTAGAGCAACAACCGCAAATAAAAATTTTCTCTCCAAAAGAGGGAGTGGATCATATTCTATGTTTTGCATTAAAAGGAGTTCGTGGAGAAGTGCTAGTTCATGCTTTTGAAGAGGAAGAGATTTATATTTCAACAACTTCTGCTTGTTCAAGTAAAAAATCAGATAGTTCTAGCACCTTAGCTGCGATGAATATTCCAGATTATTGGGCAATAAGTGCAGTTCGAGCAAGTTTTTCATATTTGAATACAATGGATGAAGCAAAACAATTTATAGAAGTATTAGAAAAATTAATGAAAAAATTTGAATTTTTAAAATAAAGGAGTGAAAAAGTGAAAGTTAGATTATTAGTAAGATATGGTGAATTATCCACTAAGGGTCGTAATAAAAAAATGTTTACGCAAAAATTAGCCAATAATATAAAAAAAGCATTGATGAATTACCCTCAAGTTCGAGTTTTTCCAGATTATGATTTTATGTATTTAGATTTAAATGGAGTTCCTCAAGAGGAAATAATTCCATTATTAAAACCAATTTTTGGTATTCAGTCATTTTCTCCTGTTTATATTTTAGAAAAAGACATGGAGAAAGTGAAAGAAGTCGTATTGGACTTAGTTGGAAAAGAAAATCCTAACGGAAAAACTTTTAAAATTGCTACAAAACGTAGTGACCATGAATTTGTGATGGATACGAATGACATTAATTTATTTTTAGGAGATGTAGTATTAGAAGCATATCCTGAAATTCGTGTACAATTAAAACAACCAGATATTACGGTTCGTGTGGATGTGCGACGTCAACATATTATGGTGAGTTTACAAACAATTCAAGGTGCCGGAGGGTTACCTGTTGGAACAAGTGGTAGAGTATCGTTAATGTTATCAGGAGGAATTGATTCTCCAGTTGCTGCTTATTTAGCAATGAAGAGAGGTATGGAAGTACAATGTGTGCATTTTTCTAGTCCGCCTTATACAAGTCCTCAAGCATTGGTAAAAACTAAACAACTAGCTGCTAAAGTAGCTATCTATGGAGGAAGTTTACAATTCTTCACTGTTCCATTTACAGAAATTCAAGAAGAAATTAAAAAAGCTGTCCCTGAAAATTACTTAATGACAGTAATGCGTAGAATGATGTTACGAATTACAGATCAACTACGTGAGAAAAACCATGGCTTAGCTATTGCAAATGGTGAATCAGTAGGACAAGTAGCTTCTCAAACATTAGAAAGCATGATTGCGATTAATGATGTAACGAATACACCAATCATTCGACCAGTTGCCACAATGGATAAACTAGATATTATTGCAATCGCACAAGAAATTGATACATTTGAATTATCGATTCAACCATTTGAAGATTGCTGTACTGTTTTTGCACCACCAAGTCCAAAAACAAAACCAAAATTAGAAAAAGCAAGAGAATACGAAGCAAGATTGAATATTGAAGAATTAGTAAATCGAGCAGTAGAAAATACAGTAGTAGAAGAAATTACTCCAAACTATGTAGCAGAAGAAGTAGAAAACTCTGCCCGGATGGATGATTTGTTCTAATAAAAAAAGATACAGGCGTTTTTGAAGTGACCCCAAAAAGTTAGACTTTTTTTGAGACGACTTAAGTCGTCTCT
>CALATC010000168.1 GCA_937891475.1 uncultured Granulicatella sp.
TCAAGAATCGTAAATAGTATCTATCGGTGAAGCATCCTTTTTAGATGCTTCACCATAAATTTTTTGAAATGAACTGGTTTAATAAATTTGAAGATAAATGGAATGGATTATCAAGTACAATACTGATAATCCTAGGGAACTTAATCTATGCGTTCAGCATAAACCTTCTAATTACACCGATGCATCTTTATAACGGTGGCTTTCTTGGAATATCCCAGATTGTAAGATATTTAATTGTCGCTAATACTGGCGTTAGAACGATATATGGACTTGATTTCACGGGTATTATCTACTTCTTGATAAATATTCCCTTATTTTTGTATGCGTACTCATCAGCTGGCTTTAAATTTGCGACAAAGACCCTGATTTCAATAGGTATATCGTCGGTTTGCCTTACGCTTGTCCCAGTACCAAAGGTCCCTTATATTGATGACTACCTAACTGCGTGCGTGGTAGCAGGTGTTATCGGAGGAATAGGAACCGGAATGATTTTAAGGGGTGGAAGTTCCACTGGTGGCCCAGACATCATTGCAGTGTGCATGGCAAAAAAGAATCCAAACGTTAGTGTAGGGATGCTTAATAATGTTGTGAATTTTGCTGTATATGGTTGTTGCTTATTGCTATTTAATGTAAAGATAGCAGTTTATTCCTTCATTTACTCTGCTATCAAAGCGATGTTTATCGATAGGATGCACACCCAAAATATCAAGACAGAGGTGCTGATTATTACTAAGGAAGAAGGCATCGAAAAAATTCTTACTGAAGAATTAAACAGAGGTGTTACTAGCTGGAAGGGAACAGGAGCATATACAGGAGATGAGGTAAATATAATTCTAACGCTCGTCTCAAAATATGAAATTGAACAGTTAAAAGAAAAAATTGAACAGCAAAGAACGTTACAATTTGAAGAAAAAGAATTAGATACTAAAATGAATCGACTAAAAGAGGAAAAAGAAAAAATCAATCACCATTCTAAAAATCAAAGTCCCACTAATCATCGATTTAATATTACGGGAGTTTTGATTTTTAGTGCAGTAGTGACTAGTCTTGCATCTATTTTACTACTATCAAATCCAGTATTTAGAGCTATTGGAGTAGTCATTGGAGTCATGATTAGTTTACCTAGTTGGATGTATGAAAAAAAATCTGTTTATACGAGTCAAATTCATGAGTATTTTTCAGCAAGATTAGAAGAAATTACTGATGAATTAGAGAAGTATACTTTACAAAGTAAAAATAATAAAGAAAAACTTGAAAAAATTGCTCAGGAATTATTTAGTTGGAAAAATAAATATGGCTATACTAATTCTAACATTTCAGTAGAACAACTTTGCCAAGGAGATGTATTAAAATCTCTTAGATACTTTGTTGAACAAAGAAAAACAAAAGAAGTAACACTTCGTCAAATTGAAAAAGAATTAACTCAATTACAGATGAACTGGCAGTGGGTTTTTGAAGTGAAAAAAGAAACTATTCCAAATACAATTGAATTAGAATGGAAAGTGTTGAAGAAAATCATTCAAGAAGTTCACAATTCTTATCAGAAAGAAATGCTTCAAATGAATGAAGGGTTAAAATTACAAGAGCAAATCCAACAATTGTATATTGATAAGCAATTATTAGAAAATCAAAAGATATCGATATTAAAGAAAGCAAATGTTCAAAATGTCGAAGAATTTTATCAAAAAGATGAAGCATATGAAAGAAATCGACTGTTGATTCAAGAATATACTCAGCTAAAGCAACAATTACAAGATTATTTAGAAGAATTGGAAGCAATACAAAGTAAAGAAGAATTGGAACAAAGAATGGAGAGTTCACATCACTCATTGTTAAAGCTTCTTCAAAAAAATCAATCTTTAATAGAAGAACAAGCACAAAAATTACAACAAATTCAACAATTAGTAACAGATGGAACTTATCATGAACAACTGATTGAATTTGAATTATGGAAGGCAGAAGTTGAAGAACAATTAGTTGAATGGGCGAGTTGTTTATACGCTTCAAAATGGATTTTAGAAAGTTTACAAAAACAGTTACCATCACAAACTAATGAAGTCATAGAGGATGCTAGTCGTTACTTCAATCGATTAACCCAAGGCAGATATCAAGAAATTCGTATTCAGAATATGAAAGTTGTTGTAAAAAATAAGGATGAAAAATGGTTATTTGCTAGTGAATTGTCTAGAGGTACATTAGATCAATTATTAGTCAGTATTCGTTTAGCATTTATTGAAAATCTTTCTTCCAAAATAGCATTACCTCTATTAATCGATGATGGTTTTGTTAATTTTGATAGTGAACGTAAACAGATTATGTTACAATTAATTAAAGAGCTTTCAAGTAAAGTACAAGTAATCTATTTTTCATTAGATGATGAACCTTTTACGATTGCTGAAACACCTGCTAGCCTCATTAGGCTACAAAGATAGAAAGAAGAGGAATTCATGGTAAAAAAATTATATGATTATGCAGTAGATGAAGCATTAGAATTGTTTTTATTAATAAAAACAGCTGATGTGAGATTAGCCAAAAATGGGAAACCTTTTTTAGCTTTTACATTCCAAGATAAGTCTGGACAAATGGATGGAAAATACTGGTCTGCAACACCTGAAGAAATTGAACGCTTCTCATCAGGAAGTATTGTTCATTTAGTTGGAAAAAGAGAAATTTTTAATGGAATGCCTCAAATTAAAATTACAGGACTACGTTTAGCAAGACCAGAATTTGGGGAACCAAGTGAAGTTTCAGATTTCTTAGAGCATGCTCCTATGAAAAGAGAAGAAATGGAAGAAGAGTTAAATTCTATTCTGTTTGAAATCATTAATCCAGTCATGAGAAGAATTGTGCATAAAATTTTAGGGAAGTATCAACAAGATTTCTTTGAATACCCTGCGGCTAAACGACACCATCATGCTTTTGCTGGGGGATTAAGTTATCATACATTATCAATGTTACGTTTAGCAAAATCTATTGCAGAACAATACCCTGAAGTGAATCGTTCATTACTCTTATCAGGAGTTCTATTACATGATATCGGTAAGATTATTGAATTATCTGGAGCTATTGGAACAGAATATACACTTAAAGGGAAATTAATGGGTCATATTGTGTTAATGGATGAAGAAATTACAAAAGCCTGTGAAGAATTAGATATTGATCAAAGCCATGAAGATGTTGTTTTATTAAAACATTTAGTATTAGCACACCATGGTAAATTAGAATATGGTTCGCCAGTTCGTCCATTATTATTAGAGGCAGAGATTTTACATCATGTTGACTTAATGGATGCAAGTGTCACAATGATTACATCAGCTTTACAAAAGACAGAACCAGGACAATTTAGTGAACGAATTTTTGGTCTGGACAATCGAACATTTTATAAACCACGTACTGTAGAGTAGAAAATAAAAGTCTGTTTATCAGACTTTTATTTTTTTTGAGCAAAACTATTTACAAAATTATAAAAGAGGTATATGATACTAACTGTAATCAAAATTATTACATTTAAAGAAAGGTGATTCATATGTCAAAAAACGTTAAAAATATTATTATTGGATTTGGTAAAGCAGGTAAAACAATTGCTGCTTACTTAGGAACACAAGGAGAAGAAACAGTCTTAATTGAAAAATCTCCTGTAATGTATGGTGGTACATGTATTAATGTTGGATGTATTCCAACTAAAAAAATTGCAACTGCAGCTGCTCGTAAAAAATATAGCCAAGAAGATGCAGCAAGTTATTATCAAAAATCAATTCAAGAGAAAAAAGCTTTAATTGCAGCATTAAATCAAGCAAACTATCAAAAAGTTAATTCAGCTCCAAATGTAACAATTGTAGATGGATTTGGTCGTTTTGTAGATGAACATACAGTTGCTGTGGATACTGCAAATGGTGTAGAAGAATATGTTGCAGAAAGAATCTTTATTAATACAGGTGGTACTCCATTTATCCCACCAATCGAAGGATTAAAAGTTGGAGGACCAATTCACACAAATGAAACAATTATGGATTTAGAAGAATTCCCAGAATCAGTTGTGATTGTTGGTAGTGGATTTATCGGATTAGAATTTGCAGCAACATATGCACAATTCGGTTCAAAAGTAACAGTTGTAGATGTATTCGATGCATTTATTCCTCGTGAAGATGATGATGTTTCAGCAGCGGTTAAAGAACGTTTAGAAGAAATGGGCGTTACTTTTGAATTAGGAATTTCTGTTAAAAAAGTTGAAACAGAAGATAACAAAGCAACAGTTTACTATGCTAAAAATGATGAAGAAAAAGTACTTGTTGCAGATGCAGTTTTAGTAGCAACTGGTAGAAAACCAAATATCCAAGGCTTAGACTTAGAAAAAGCTGGTGTTGAATTATCTGAACGTGGTGCTATTAAAGTAAATGAATTTTTACAAACAAATAAACCACATATCTTTGCATTAGGTGATGTAAATGGTGGACCTCAATTCACATTTATTTCATTAGATGACTTCAGAATCGTGAAAAACTTCTTAGCAGGAAATAAAGAATATTCAACTAAAGAACGTTCATTAATTCCAACTTCAACATTTATTAGCCCTACATTATCAAGTGTTGGTTTAAATGAAAAAGCAGCTCAAGCAGCAGGAATTCCTGTGAAAGTTGCTAAATTACCAATGGCTGCTGTTCCAAAAGCAAAAATTTTAGGAAACCAAGTTGGATTCTATAAAGTTTTAGTACATGAACAAACAAATGAAATTGTTGGTGCAACATTATTTGCAGAAGAATCTCATGAAGTAATTAATATCATTGCAACTGCTATTAAAGCGAAATTACCTTATACAGCTTTACGTGATCAAATCTTTACTCACCCAACAATGGCAGAAGCATTAAATGATGTATTTGGATTAATCAAATAGAGGAATCAAAATGGGAAACGACTTTATAGTGATCATCCATTGTTTAACCTATTTATCTGTTCATTGTGATAGAAGATTCTCTAGCCAACAATTAGCGCATAATGCATGTAGCAATCCTGTTATTGTGCGAAAAGTAATGAGTTTAGCTTCTTCTAAAGGATATGTTGATGTTGTTAATGGAGCTAATGGGGGATATAAAATTCAAGTAGATCCAAAAGATATTTCACTAGGGGATTTATTTATACTCGTTGGTGAAGATCAACGATTAAAGAAACAGTATCAATCTTCTCTGGATGAAGTTTGTCTTGTAGCGAATCATATTTGTAGTGTCTTTTCTGATTTGCAGGATAAACAAATTCAAAATCAAATAGATTTTTATCAAAAACAGAGTATATTCGATATTGTACAACGATTGCAAAAAAAGTCTGAAAAAGTCGAAGTTTAGGATTAGATTGAAGGAGTGAGTTTAATGGAATTTGTAAAAGAAGAAAATGCATTTAGACATTATAATGCAGTAGGTGAAGTGGATGCTGAAATTACATTTCAAGTTGAAAAAGATGTATTGATTGCTGATCATACTTTTGTAGATCCAACTTATCGAGGACAAGGAATTGGAAAATTACTAGTCGATAAATTAGCGGATTATGCAAGGGAAAATCAGAAGAAAATCCATCCAACATGTTCATATGTCGTTAATTTATTTAAAAAATATGACGAATATAGTGATGTGAAAATATAAAAAAAGTTAAAATTCATAAAAGTATCACGAATAATTCACAAAAAATTCACATTTTACCTTTATGATACAGCCATACCCAATAAAACACCTAAGGTTTACTTCTCCCAAATAAAAAATGAACTCCCAACATTTTTTATTAGTAAACCCTCCTAACCTTTTCCCGTTGTTAGAAATAGCAACGGGTTTTTTGGTTGTAAAAATCGTTAGGGAATAATTAAATTTTAATCATAAGTGTTGGAAGTTTTGAAAAGAAATAGTATAGTTAATTATTATAAGAATAAAGGAGAAATTATGGCAAATCATTATTATACAAAAAATCCAGAAAGCATTAGTCAACAAAAGCATTGGACATATCGCTTGAAAGGAAACACTCTTTCTTTTACAAGTGATAATGGAGTTTTCTCAAAAAATACCGTTGATTTTGGTAGTGAATTATTAGTAGAATCTTATGATATTCCGGAGCAGTTTCAAAAAGCAAGTTTATTGGATATTGGATGTGGATATGGTACGATGGGACTTGCTTATGGAAAAGCTTATCCTGAATTATCCATCGAAATGATTGATGTCAATGAACGAGCATTAGTTTTAGCACAAGAAAATGCAAAGAAAAATGGAATTCATAATGTGGATATACATGAAAGTAATTTGTATGATTCTGTAAAGAAATCCCAGTACGAAATTATTATTAGTAATCCACCGATTCGTGCTGGAAAAATAGTTGTTCATACTATTTTAGAAAAAGCTTATGATTATTTAGCAGAAAATGGTCAATTAGTCATTGTGATTCAAAAAAAACAAGGAGCTCCAAGTGCTCAAAAGAAAATGGAAGAAGTATTTGGAAATTGTGAAAGAATTCAATGGGATAAAGGATATTGGATTTTAGTAAGTACAAAAATGTAAAGGAGATTATTATGACAAAAACAGAAAAGATGAATAAGCAAAAAAGAAAAAAAGGATTCAATTGGAGAATATGGGTTGCTGGACTATTATTTATTATTGCTGGAGTATTATTTGCTGCAGGACCAATTCGTTCGTATATGTTAGCACAATTCCAAGCAGAACATGCTGTACAATTAAGTAAAGTAACGGCAGCTGAAGTAAAGGAAAATGAAACTCAAGAAGCAGAGTTTGATTTTTCAACAGTAGAAGCATTAGATTTACAAGCAGTTGTTAAAGCTAAAATGGATACTTCTAAATTTTTAACATTAGGAGCAATTGCTGTACCAAGTGTCAAATTAAATTTACCAATTTATAAAGGTATTTCAAATCCTGTATTATTAGCTGGAGCTGGAACTTTAAAACCAAATCAAAAAATGGGTGAAGGGAATTATGCGCTAGCGAGTCATCATTATTTTTCAGATGAACGTTTATTATTCTCTCCATTAATTAAACTAAAAGTCGGGGATAAAATTTATTTAACAGACATGGAGTATGTTTATGAATATGAAACGACAAGTATTGATTTAGTGGAAGCTTATCAAGTAGAAGTGATTTATGATGTGCCTGGGAAAACTGAGATTACTTTAATCACATGTGATGATTTACAAGCTTCTCATCGTTATAGCTTTAAAGGAAAATTCATTTCAAAAACGTCAATTAGTGATGTAACTGAGGATGTAAAACAAGCTTTTAATATTGACTTTACAACATTATAGAGAGAAGGTAGAGTAATTGGCGACGATTCAAGATATTGCAAAGAAAGCTGGTGTTACGAAAAGTACCGTATCAAGATATTTAAATGGCGGATCGATTAGTGTAGAAACAGCGCAAAAAATTGAAAAAGTAATAAAAGAAGAAAATTATACGCCAAGTCCATTTGCTCGAAGTTTAAAGGCAAAGTCAAGTTCCATGATTGGAGTAATTGTTCCAAGAATGGATTCATCAGCAACTGCTAAGACTTTAATGGGAATTGATGAAGTAGTTGAAGAATTAAACTATGATTTATTAATGAATAATGCTCGACAAGATAGCAAAAGGGAAATCAAAGCCATTGAAGAATTTGCTCGAAATAAAGTAGCTGGAATTATTTTAATTGCAACTGAAATAACTTCAGAACATATTAAAGTCATAAAAAAATGTCCTGTTCCAGTTGTGATTGTAGGACAAGAGCATGAAGAGATTCATAGTGTGGTTCATGATGACTATCAAGCAGGATTTGAGCTAGTTGAAGCTCTTGCGAAACAAGGTTTTCACGAAATGACCTATGTAGGTGTTTCTAATCGAGATCATGCTGTTGGGGTTGTTCGAAAAGAAGGAATTTTTGCTGGGGCAAAAGCAAATCATTTTGATAGGATTGAACAGCTTGAAGGTGATTTTTCTATTCAAAAAGCATTGACAATTGGATTAGAATTGTTTCAAAAAACGAAGCGTTCCTTAGTAATTGCTGCAACTGATAATATTGCAGTGGCTCTTATGAAAGCTGCTCAACAATGTGGTAGAAAAATACCTGAAGAAGTTGCGATTGCTGGGTTTGGTGGATATGAAATTGGTCAATTTATGAATCCAACATTAACAACCGTAGAAATTCAGTTTAATGAGGCTGGAAGAGTGTCTATGCAACTTTTAGATAAATTAATTCGTAAAGTTCCGTGTGAGATGAAAACGATCATTCCAGTTCATGTAAAACTTGGAGAAAGTACAAAAAAAGCTAGTAATTAGGAAATCCTAATTGCTAGCTTTTTTATATGGTTCAACATGAATATCGATAAAATTAATTCCGAAGTGTTCAGAGAGTTCCATTTCGATTTCTTCTGTTACTTCATGACTTCTCCAAACAGTTAGATTTGGATCCATACAGACGGTTAAATCTAAATAAATATTAGAACCATAACGACGAGCTTTCAATTCTTCGATACTTTTCACTTCTGGATGGGAAAGTATTAGGGGTTTATATTCTTTCATTTCTTCTGGTTCAAATCCATCGGTTAATTGAAAAGTGCTTTCGCTGAAAACATCATAAGCAGTTTTTAAAATCATCATTCCAACAATAAAAGCCATTACTCCATCTAACCATGAGATTCCTAAACTTGCTGCAAAAATGGCAATGGAAGTAGAAATACTTGTCAAGGCATCACTGTAATTATCCTTTGCTGCTGCTTTTAAACCGATGGAATTTATTTTTTTAGCCAGTGAATGGTTAAAACGATAAACTCCATACATAATGATACCAGAAATAAATCCTACCAAAGCTGTAATGAGGGATGGAAGTTCTGGATTTGGATTCATGATTGTATGCCAAGCGTTTCTAATAACTTCTATACCGATAATACACATAATAAAAGATGTAATAAGACTTGCAAGAGTTTCAAATTTCCAATGACCATAAGGGTGATTTTTATCTGCAGGTTTTTGAGAAATTTTTAAACCAGCAAATACTAGAACTGAAGATAAAACATCCGTTAAGTTATTTAATCCGTCTGAAAATAAGGCTTGAGAAAAAAATAATTTTCCAAATAATAATTTGCTGCTTGAAAGAATGATGTAAGTGATAATACTTAGAATTGCCCCTTTTTCAGCTTGTTTTAAACGTTGAGTAGCATTCATTTGATTCCCTCAATTCTGTAAAAGTTATTATAAGAGTATATCAGATATATATAAAAATAAAAAGGAAAAGGTCTTTTAATCTTTTTAGAATGAAAAATATTGTGAAAATGAAATAAGAAATCCTCTGTTTTGACTATCTCTATTGGCATTCTTTTGGTATAATAAAATCAATTGAAACGAAAGAGAGTGAAGTAAATGGCAACAGCATTAATTGTATATGCTAGTTTAACAGGAAACACAGAAGAAATCGCAGATATTTTAGCAGAATCATTAGAAGAACAAGGAGTAGAAGTAGATATTAAAGAATGTACTTCAGCAACAGCAGATGAATTTCATGACTATGATATTTGTGTAGTCGCAACTTACACTTATGGTACAGATGGTGATTTACCAGATGAAATCGTTGATTTTTATGAAGAATTAGAAGAAGAAGATTTATCAGGAAAAATTTATGGAGCATTAGGTTCTGGAGATACATTCTATGATAAATTCTGTCAATCAGTATTAGATTTTGATGAACAATTTGCTAAGACTGGTGCAACAAAAGGTGCAGAAAATGTATTAGTAGATTTAAATGCAGAAGAAGAAGATGTGAAAAATATCGAAGCTTTTGCAAAAAGTTTAGTAGAAAAATTAGGATAGAAGAGAAGGTAACAGTTTGAAAAAGAACTGTTACTTTTATTTATGGAGAAAAAGATGTATCAAACAATTGAAGGGATTGCGGAATATTTAGAAGTAGATATTGCGTATGTATTATATTTAATTCGTGAAAAACAAATTTCTACGATTACAGTCGATGATGAAGTCCTCATTAATCGATCTCAATTTGACTTTTTTATAAAGCAACGGCAAAAAATGATTGAAGAATATCAAAAATACTTAGATGAACCGATTCCTGAAGATATTGATATTAAGGATGAGGATTAAACGAGGTGGTGTATGAAAGGGAAAAAAGTTTCGAACTATGAATTGTTTTTTGATTTAGTGTTTGTACTTGCAACAAGTGGGGTTGTTGGGATTTTACATTCCACTCCAGAGCATATCGTAAGTTTTGAAAGGATTTTAAGCTTTGTCGTTTCTACTTTATCTATTTGGTATGTTTGTCTATTTGAAAACTCCAAGACGGTGAAACCGTCTTGGAGTTTTCCACATTTAGTGGAACGAATGCAATTAATTACGATTTTAACAGTGGGAGAACTAGTTATTGCTATTATTAAAACAGAACATTTCCTTTTGTTAATTCTTACATTTGTAATGGTTGGATTTTTATTCGTTTCTTATGTTTATCAAACGGCTATTCGAATGAATCATCATCAAGAAGTTGCAGCAGCACCGTTAGTGTATTTACATATTGCTATTTTAATTGCTATCAACATTATAACGGATGGAGTTGAGATGTATTATGAGGGGCAGTTATTAAATATAGGAGTCTCAATGATTCTAATTGGAATTACGGTTTTTTATTTATGGTTATATGGAACAACGCGGTATAACAAAGATGAAGTACAATTAACAAAGGAAATTGTAAAAGCCTATATACTGGTGTATTTGATTTGTACAACACTAGCAATCATCTTTAACAGAAATACAGAAATTTTTTATTTAGCATTGGCGATACAATCTGTTTTAATGGTTTATATTTCTGTAGATTATAGAAGAGAAGAAGACTAAAAAGATGTATCAGACAATTGAATGGATTGTGTAAGTGTTATATTTAATTCGCAAAGAAAATTTCTACGATTACAGTGGATGATGAAGTCCTCATTATGAAGTGACCCTAAAAAGTCTAACTTTTTGGGGTCACTTTGCTTTAAATTACACTTTTTTCTTAAACATTTGATACAAGTAGGTATTTCTTGTGAGTAATTTTCATCAAAAAATTTCATAGAGTAGCTCCCTAGAATC